>JBEEHZ010000029.1:0-2804 GCA_041167705.1 Verrucomicrobiota bacterium
CAATCGCGCAATCCCTCGAGCGCGAACTCTTCGCGCGCGGAATGCAAACTTATGTCCTCGACGGCGACAACATTCGTCACGGCTTGAATTCTAATCTTGGGTTTTCGCCGGAAGACCGGGTGGAGAATATTCGTCGCGTGAGCGAAGTCGCGAAACTAATGGCCGATTCGGGTGTGGTCGCAATTACGGCGTTTATTTCACCTTACCGAATGGATCGCCGCCGCGCCCGCGAGATCGCGCTCGAGGGCAACGCTGAGTTTGTGGAAGTCTTCGTGGACGCGCCGCTGTCAGTGTGTGAAGCGCGCGATCCAAAAGATCTCTACAAGAAAGCGCGAGCCGGAGAGATCCGCGAGTTTACCGGAATCGACGCGCCTTACGAGCCGCCAGACGACGCCGAGATTATCGTTCATACCGATCGGCAAACGGTGAACGAATCGGTCGCGACCATCCTGGAAGGATTGTTGCCGCGGATAGAACCGGAACAATCCGATGATTAAACATGTTGCTCTCCTGGTGGATCGGCCGCTCCGTCGGGCGATGCTAAATAGATGCGGCTTCGCCGCCAAAATTAACATCGAGGTCCGAGCCGTACGGGCCTTTACTGCTCGATCCACCTACCATGCCTGACCCGAAAGATGTCGATGTTACGATTCGCGCGGCCGAAGCCGCCGACGTTGAAGCGTTGGCGGATTTAATGGTTCAGCTCGGTTACGAAACGCGCGCATCTGAAATGCAGATGCGAATGGAAGCGATTCGCGCCGACAAGAATTACGCGACGTTTGTTGCCGTGAGCAAAGGCAAAGTCTGCGGAATGATCGGCACGTACACGTGCTATAGCTACGAACATAACAGTCCTTCGGGCAGAATTCTGGCACTGGTCGTGTCGGAAAAGATGCGCGGACGCGGCGTTGGTCACGCGCTCATTGCCGCCGCCGAACAGGATCTCGCCCAAAAGAATATTTCACGCGTGGCGGTGAACACGCGGTTCGAACGCAAGGAAGCGCACGAGTTTTACGAAAAGGCTGGCTACACCCGGAACGGCTTCCGCTTCGTGAAGGAATTGCCGCTGGCGGTGGATTAGAGTCCGAGGTGCGAGCCGCACGGGCCTTGGACCGGCACTCAGCAGACTGCGCGAGGATCAACCCGCAGCCCGTGTGGGATAATTGAGGCTAACAACGTTGACGCGGCTCGATTCAATCACGTCATAGACGATCTTACCCAGCTCAGCTGCTTCGTATGGTTTGGCGATGACGCCGCGGAATCCGAAATCTTGATAACGGCTCATGGTCGCATCGGTAGCGTAACCGCTCGACACAATCGCGTTCACGGTCGGATCGATCTCGATTAATTTCTTGAGCGCCTCTTTTCCGCCCATACCGCCGGGAAGCGTTAAATCAAGAATGACGACATCGAAGCGTCTGCCGGCTTTGAGTTTTTCCTGGTACATCTCTACGCCTTGGAGCGCGGTGGCAGCTTGCGAAACCTCGTAACCGAGTCGCGTCAGGGTGAATTCAACCAGATCGCGAATCGCGTCTTCATCATCCACCACCAGAACGCGACCGGTCCCGGACATAGCGGGCGTCAGTTTCCGCGGCGCTTCAACCGGCAATTCCTCCTGATGGGCAGCGGCCGGCAGATAAATTGCGAAAGTGGTGCCGACGTGCACCTCAGATTCGACCGTCATCAGGCCATTGTGGTTTTTGATGATGGAATACGCCGTCGCGAGACCGAGCCCGTTGCCCTTGGGCTTGGTCGTGAAGTACGGATCGAAAATCCGCTTCATGTATTTTTCAGGTATACCCACGCCTTCGTCGCGGATCCGGATTCGAACGTAATCTCCCGGAATAAGATCGGGAATGACTGCGTCACTACTGTCGTAGCAAAAATTCTCGCAACTGACATGCAGCGTGCCACCATTTGGCATCGCCTGGTCGGCGTTGACGACGAGGTTCGCGATCACCTGACTGACCTGGCCAGCGTCGATTTCAGCCGGCGCGAGATCCTCCCCGAACTCGAATTCGCTCCGGTTGTGACTGCCACGCAACGAGAAGCTGACCGTGTCTTGGATCAGTTTTCCGATCGAAGCCGTCTTTTTGATCGGCGCCCCGCCGCGAGCGAAAGTCAGGAGCTGCTGGGCGAGATCGCGTGCGCGGAGCGACGCATTTTTCGCGTCCTCCAAACGCTCCGCCATTTCGGCGTCCGGCGGCAGAAGCAATGAGGCGAGGGAAATGTTTCCGATAATCGCGGTCAGAAGGTTATTGAAATCGTGCGCGATGCCGCCGGCGAGGAGTCCGAGTTGCTCGAGCGTTTCCGCCTTGCGACGCTCTGCGTCGGCGCGTTGCCGCGCAGTGATATCGCGGAAAACAAGGACGACGCCGGCGACTTCGTTTTTGCTGTCGCGAATCGGGGAGGCGACCTGCTCGATGATATGCTCGCGGCCCTGGCGTGAACGCAAGGTGGCGTTCTCCGGCATGCTGAGCAGGATCGATTGGGCCTCACTTCGCGATCCGGTCTTCTGCGCGCGCGCCTGCGCCTGGAGATCGATCGCGATGTTGTAAACGGATTTGAGAGAGCGGCCGATGGCTTCCTTCGAGGTCCAGCCGGTCAAATTTTCGCCGGCATTGTTGATCATGATGATCTTGCCCTGGACGTCGGTCGTAATAACGCCGTCCTCGATGGAACGCAGGGTAACGGCGAGACTTTCTTTGTCCGCCGCGATTTCCTGCTCGAACCGCCGGCGCTCCGTGACGTCACGGACCATGGCGACGAAGAGCGTTTGCTTGTCGACCACCATCTTGCTCAAG
>JBEEHZ010000030.1:0-4295 GCA_041167705.1 Verrucomicrobiota bacterium
GCGATTTGCTCGACGCTCGCTTTGCGCAAACGATTGACCGAACCAAATCTTCGCAGGAGCAGGTTCTTTCGGTTCTGACTTACGCCCGGACAATCATCCAGAATGCTTTCGTCGATCCGTTTCTTGAGCAGCAACTGGTGATAAGCATTCGCAAAACGATGCGCTTCGTCGCGAATTCGTTGGAGCAAATGCAAAGCGCCCGAATCTGCCGGCAGTTGCAACGGCATTGCGCGGCCGGGCCGGTAAATCTCCTCATGCTCTTTCGCCAAACCGATGATTGGCAAATCGTGCAGGCTCAACCTCTGCAATTCGCGACACGCGGACGAGAGTTGCCCCTTGCCACCATCGACAATGATCAGGTCCGGCAAACGAACGGCCACGAACTCGCGCTCGTTTTTATCGGATACGCGATCTAGTGCGTCTGCCGGGTTCTCTTGTGAAAACTCCGCGACGTCCGGATTTTTTTCGCGCGCTTCAAGAAGCACACGCGAATAGCGCCGCCTCACGACTTCGGCCATGCTCGCAAAATCGTCCTGACCTTCAACCGTCCGAACGCGATATCGCCGGTAACAATTTTTATCGGGCACGCCGTCGCGAAAGCAAACCATCGACGCAACCACGTGCGTCGTGGAAATATTTGAGATGTCGAAACACTCCATGACCTGCGGCAATCGCGGAAGCTGTAACGCGTCGCCGAGCGCCTGAACGTCGGCCAACGGATCGATCGCGCTCGGAAGCGTTCCGCGCGTGAAACGCCGTGTTTGCCTGGTCGTTTGTCGCACGTCGTCAATCATGTTGCGCAGTTCGGCCGCTTTCTCGAAATCCATCTTCTCGGCGGATTTGCGCATTTGCTCGTCTAAGGCGTCGATCATTTCGCGCGAATGCCCTTCCAGAAAGTCGCAGGCCTGAGCGACACGCTCGCGATATTGCTCGGCAGTGATTTCGCTCAGCCGCATCGGCACTTGGTAAGTGGCCGATTTCAACTCGCGCTCCGTCGGGGCACCGCGGCCAAACGTGAGCACGCCAAATTTCTTCCGCATCAAATTCAGCGTTTGTCGCAAAGCTCCCGCGCCCGCGTAGGGTCCGAAGTATCGGGCAGTGTCATTTTTCTTGAGACGTGTCAGTCGGAAACGCGGCCACTCTTCCGAAAGATCGACCTTGACCAGCAAAAATCGTTTGTCGTCGCGAAACGAGATGTTGTAACGCGGCCGGTATTCCTTGATCAGCTTGCCTTCCAGCAACACTGACTCGGCTTCGCTGCGGACGATATGCGTTTCAAAATCCCACGTCGCCTCCAGCATGGCGCGTGTTTTCAAATCGGCCTGAGCCAGCTTCGACGGAAGAAAATACGAGCTGACTCGCTTCCGCAGGTCGCGCGCTTTGCCGACGTAAATCACGCGGTTGAATCGATCGCGCATCAAGTACACACCCGGTTTGTGCGGCACTTCGTGCACCTTCTTTTGCAGATCGGGTTTTTCCTTGGTTGAAACAGCCATTGCTCTTCTCTTCCGCTTAATCTTAATCTTGCTCTTGCTCAGAAGATCGACAATCGACAAAGCTTCGTTGTCGTCACGATCCGCCCTCACCTCAATCCTCTCCCTCAGGGAGAGGAAGACGCGAAGCGGCAGGTGAGGATGATCTAAATTTTACGCCGGTCGACGCCGCGGCAGCGCGGACTGGACCATCATCAGTTCGCTCACGTTTTCCGGCGTGAGCAAACCGACCAACCGTTTCATGCTGTCGAGCACTGGCACCGCGGGACAATTGCATTCCTGCATGATCCGGAACGCTTCTTCGAATCGCGTCCCCGTCGTCACGGTCGGAATGTCGCGTCGCATGACATCGCCTACCCGAATCGCTGGATCATTTTTGCGCAACGCGGCGATCAAATCGTGACGCGTTAGAATCCCCGCGACGTTGCCGGCTTCATCGAGCACGGGGAAATCGTGTTGCGACGTGGCGAGCAATGCGTCGACTGCTTCCTCCAACGTCGCGTTCTCCGGGAGCGAACGAAACTCACGCACCATTGCGCTCGAAACCGGAAAGCGCCGCGAAACGTCGCGCATTTGCGCGAGCGCAGCTTCCTGTGACGCGCCGATATAAACGAAGAAGGCGATAAAAATCAGAAACGGATTCGCACTGAACAGCCCCGGAATGCCGAACAGGCCAACAATTCCAAAAAAGAAAGCGAACCCCTGCCCTACCGTTGCTGCGATCTGGGTCGCTCTCGCGTAGCTCAAACGTGTCGCGAGCAAAGCACGCAACACACGGCCGCCATCCATCGGGAAAGCCGGGATCAAATTGAACAGGAGCAGCCAAACGTTGATCTTGAAGATATCCACCACCAAATCGCCGCTTTGAACCGAAGCACCGAAATCGGTCCCACCGCGCGCTGCGATCACTACAAAAAGGCAAAGCGCGATAATCGCGGTCACTGCGGGTCCAGCCGCAGCGATGACGAGCTCTTGTTTTGGTTCTTCCGGTATTCGCTCCAAACGCGCGACACCTCCGATCGGCAGCAGCGTAATGTCGGGTGTGTTGATTCCGTAGGCTTTCGCCGCGAGCGCATGGCCGAATTCGTGCAACACCACGCACAAAAACAAAAGCAGCACAAAAATCACGGCGCTGACTGAGCCAAGCGCGATCCAGGCAATCAGCAGAAGGAACGTGATGTGGATGCGCAATTGAATGCCGGCGATGCGAATGATGGGAATTGACCAGCTCATGCAATAATGTCGGTCGATTTCAATCCGCGCGCCAGCAGTGTTGAAAACGTAGTCCATTGTCATGTCGAGCGAAGTCGAGGGATCTCTTACTGTTGTCTGCGCGTGTTTTGCTCGGAAATATCTAGAGATGTCTCGACTCCGCTCGACATGACATAAGAGCGAAACAAAATGGAAGTTGTCGATGTTGCGATTGTCGGCGGCGGGCCGGCTGGTTCGACCTGCGCGGCGTTTTGCGCGGCCGCTGGATTGCGAACGCTAGTTCTGGAGCGCGAGAAATTTCCACGCGAAAAAGTTTGCGGCGATTGCATCAATCCCGCGTGCTGGCCGATCCTGGAAAAACTCGAGCTCGCCGAACAAATTCGCAATGCGCCGCATGGGGCGCTCAACACCGTGGAATTCATTGCCATCGGCGGCCAAAAATTTCGGGTTAGTCTTCCACAGGGCGAGCGAACCGAGATCGCGATCAAACGTAGCCTGTTCGACCATCTTCTTCTTAATCGCGCGCGCGCGCTCGGCGCTGAGATTCGCGAGGAAGCAACGCTGATCGCGCTCGATCGGACCGCCGCCGAAAATTGGAAGATCGACATCGTGCGGGAGACTTTCATAGCGCGCGTCGTGGTCGGAGCTGACGGACGCAATTCAACCGTGGCGCGGTTGCGGAACCTTCTGCCGCGTCCCGAGCGCGAACGCGTTGCATTACAAGCGCACATTCCGCTACCGAAGGGTTTTGGAAACCGCATTGTGCTGCAATTTCTACCGGAAGGATATTCCGGCCAGGCGCCGGTCAACGATCACGAACTCAATCTCTGCCTGGTTGGCACGCCGCCAACGATTTCGTCATTGCGGACGTGGGCCGAACAACAATTCAATCTCCCCGCGAATCAGGCGTGGCGGACGATCACACCATTGACGCGCGAACCGATCTCAGCCGGGCACGAAAATTTATTCTTCATCGGCGATGCCGCACGCGTCGTCGAACCATTTACCGGCGAAGGAATTTATTATGCGCTGCGCTCAGGCGAGCTTGCCGCGAATGCGATCATAAAAATCCTCCGTGAGGTAGATCGATCCGCCACCGGACGGATTCGCCGTGGCGAACAATCTGCAATACGAGAATTCATCCGCGCCCATCGGGCGATGTATCGCGGGCGACTTTGGATCAATCGCCTCGCCCGTGCGGCGGTATTATCACCAAAAACTGCCTCACGCCTTCTACAAGTCGCACGATTCAGCCCGGTCGTTTTGCGGTTGCTGACGAGAAAAATTACCGGGCCGTTGTAGCGGCGTTTGTATCAAACGCCGAATTAATTAAACAGGCGCTTGGCACAAGCGCCTCTACAACATCTGTCGCACTGCCTTGACCGTGTTCGACATCAACATTGCAATTGTCATCGGCCCGACCCCGCCGGGCACGGGCGTAATCGCTTTCGCTTTCGGCGCAACTTCATCAAACGCAACGTCGCCGACGAGCCGATAGCCGCGCTCACTTGAGGCGTCGTCCACGCGATTGATTCCAACATCGACTACGACTGCGCCGTCGCGAACGTGATCGGCTTTGACGAAGTGCGC
>JBEEHZ010000031.1:0-3064 GCA_041167705.1 Verrucomicrobiota bacterium
CTTTTTTACAACATCGAGAACCTGAAGCTGAGCGACAAACTCGACGAAGAACAGCTCGCCAGCAAAGTGCTTACCGCGGATATCCGCGATGGTGAGGTGACCGTCGCGCGCGCGTTTGAGCCCCTGACTCTGGCCACCGTTCGCCAGATCATCGCACTGAATATTCACGAGGCCAAAGTCATCGACATCTCGAACGATGACACGGTCGTGAAGGCGCTTAGTAAGGATCCGGCGCACGATCAGGAAGAGGCTCTCAAAGACATTTACCGCCGTCTCCGTCCAGGCGATCCACCGACCGTGGCCAACGCCCGCGCTTTACTCAAGCGACTCTTTTTCGATCCGAAGAAATACGATCTTGGCCGAGTGGGCCGTTACAAAATCAATCAGAAACTCGGGATTAACGTCGATTCTTCCGAGCGCATCCTGACCGACAAAGACTTTATCGCAGCAATCAAGTATTTGATCAATCTGCGACGGGGCGAAGGCACGCTCGATGACATTGACCACCTTGGCAGCCGGCGTGTGCGCACTGTGGGCGAATTACTGGCCAACCAGTGCCGGGTGGGTCTTGCTCGCACCGAGCGTCTCGTAAAGGAGCGAATGACTCTGTTCGACATCAACGTGGATGGAATGACTCCACAAAAGCTCATCAATCCCAAAGCTCTTAGCGCGGTCATCAGGGATTTCTTCGGACGGTCACAGCTGTCGCAATTCATGGATCAGACGAATCCGCTCGCAGAATTGACGCACAAGCGGCGTTTGTCCGCGCTCGGCCCTGGAGGTCTGAGCCGCGAGCGCGCCGGCTTTGAAGTGCGCGACGTTCATCCGTCGCACTACGGCCGTATTTGTCCGATCGAGACGCCCGAAGGGCCTAACATTGGCTTGATCAGCTCAATGAGCACCTTCGCGCGCATCAATGAGTTTGGTTTTATCGAAACACCGTATCGCAAGGTGACGAACGGCCGGGTCACCGATGAGATTGAGTATCTCACTGCTGACCGTGAAGAGAACTTCCTAGTCGCGCAGGCGAATGCGCCCATCGATGCGCGCGGCCATTTCACCGGTGAAAAAGTTTCGGTGCGTTATCGTGGCGATTTCCTCGAAGTCGATCCGTCAAAGGTGAATTACATGGATGTCTCGCCGAAGCAGCTCGTTTCGGTAGCGGCCGGCCTTATCCCGTTTCTGGAACACGACGACGCGAACCGCGCGCTGATGGGTTCCAATATGCAACGCCAAGGGGTGCCGCTAATCGTTTCCGAGATGCCGCTGGTCGGCACCGGTCTTGAAGAAAAAGTTGCGCGCGATTCGCACGCAGTTGTTCTGGCGGTCGACAGCGGCAAGGTCGCTTCAGTTACGGCTGACCAAATTATCGTCACAAAGGACGGCCATTTGCCCGAGAGCAAAAAGAAGGTAAAAACCGATTCCGAGTCCGGCATCTACGTTTACGAGCTCCGGAAATTCATGCGGTCAAACGCCGGCACCTGCGTGAATCAGAAACCGATCGTTCGCAAAGGCCAGCATGTTAAGCGCGGCCAAGTCATCGCTGATGGGCCGAACACTGATCGTGGCGAACTGGCCCTCGGTCGCAACGTCCTCGTCGCATTCATGCCGTGGAACGGCTACAACTTCGAGGACGCGATCATGATCTCGGAGAAGGTCGTGAAGGAAGATATTTACACTTCCATTCACATCGATGAGTTCGAGATCGGCGCGCGCGATACAAAGTTGGGCCCCGAGGAAATTACGCGCGATATCCCCAATGTAAGCGAAGAGGCTTTACGCAACTTGGGTCCGGACGGCGTCGTGCGGGTTGGTGCGGAGATAAAGCCAGGGGATATTTTAGTCGGGAAAATTACGCCCAAAAGCGAGACGGAACTGGCTCCAGAAGAGCGGCTGCTTCGGGCCATCTTTGGAGAGAAAGCCGCCGATGTAAAAGACACGTCACTTACCGTGCCCTCCGGTACCTACGGTATCGTGATGGACGTGAAGGTGTCATCCCGCCGGGAAGTTTCACACGAGAAACTTACACCGGCCGAAACCAAACGGCAGCTCAAGACCATCGGCGAAGAACATAAGCGCAAGAGAGAGGGGCTCATTGAGCAGCTCACCGATTCACTTTCCAACGTCCTGCTGGGCGAAAAAATTCCTCTCGACGTCGTAAATGCCAAGAGCGGTGAAATCATTATCCCGTCCAATCGCAAAATCACGAAGACGCTTTTGCGAAAATTGGCGACCGCGCACGATCACATCGAGATCGATCCCAGCCCGATTCGAAATAGGATCCGCGAAATCATTGGCGGATACGAACACAAGTTCGCCGAGCTGGAGCTCGAACGAGATCGCGCGACCGACCGCGTGGAAAGCGGCGAGGAGGTCGAACCGGGGATCATCAAACAGGTGAAAGTTTACATCGCCAGCAAGCGCAAGCTCAGTGTCGGCGACAAAATGGCGGGCCGTCACGGGAACAAAGGCGTTGTGGCGCGCATTGTACCCGAGGAAGACATGCCGTTCCTCGCAGACGGAACTCCGGTCGAAATCGTGTTGAACCCGCTTGGCGTGCCGAGCCGTATGAATGTGGGACAGGTTCTCGAAACCCATCTCGGGGTCGCCGCAAAAGCGCTCGGCTTTAAGGTTGCCACCCCCGTGTTCGACGGAATCTCGGAAGCGAAAATCCGCGAATATCTGAACGACGCGCAGAAGAAAGAAGGCTTCAGTTGGGTGAAGGAGACCGGCAAGGCGCGGCTGTACGATGGCCGGACCGGCGACACCTTCGATCAGGAAGTCGTGGTCGGTTACATCTACATGATGAAGCTCGGCCACTTGGTCGCGGACAAGATTCACGCGCGTGCGGTCGGACCTTACTCGCTCGTCACCCAGCAGCCGCTTGGCGGCAAGGCGCAATATGGCGGCCAGCGTTTCGGCGAAATGGAAGTCTGGGCACTCGAAGCGTACGGCGCGGCTTACACATTGCAGGAATTGCTGACCGTGAAATCCGACGACGTCCAAGGACGCACCCGCATCTACGAGTCGATCGTCAAAGGCGACAATTCGCTCGAGGCGGGCA
>JBEEHZ010000032.1:0-2652 GCA_041167705.1 Verrucomicrobiota bacterium
CAAGTTGACCAAGTGGCAATGCGATATGAATCGAGCTTCAACAGTTTTCCGCTCATCAGCACATCGTCGCTAGGGAGCGGCGCGAGTTTCTACAGCAGTTTCGGTGGCCCGTTGCCGTGGGTGGTCAACAATATCCCGCCGGACCGTTATTATGCCATTACGGCGAAATAATATCGGTCTCTCGCGTCTCGTAATTCGAAACGAACTCGCGGCGAAACTCGTCGAATGTGCCTTTGTCGATCTTGTCCCGCGCCTGCCGCATCAGGTCGAGATAAAAATGCAGATTGTGCAGCGTGATTAGGCGCAGCCCCAGAATTTCCTCGGCCTTAATCAAATGGCGGATGTAACCGCGACTGAATTCGCGGCAGCTGGTGCAGTCGCAATCGTCTTCGATCGGTCGTTTGTCCTTGGCGTATTCGGCATTTTTCAAATTGATCGTGCCGGCTGAGGTAAACGCAGTCCCGTTTCGCGCCAGTCGCGTTGGCAATACGCAATCGAACATGTCCGTTCCGCGCGCGATCATCTCCAATAGTTGTGGCGGCGTGCCGAGTCCCATGGCATAACGCGGTTTGTCGTTCGGCAAGAACGGCTCGCTCAATTCAACGGCGCGGAACATTTCTTCCTCCGGTTCGCCGACGCTGACTCCACCAATTGCGTAGCCGTCGAAATCAAGATCGACAAGCGCCTGCGCGCTTTTCTGGCGCAGTTCGCCAAACGTTGCGCCTTGAACAATTCCGAAAACAAGCTGGCGCTGGATTGCTGATTGCTCATCGCTGATTGCTGATTCTTCGATTGGATGTTGAGCGTTGGACGTTGAATGTTGGGCGTTTTCTTCGGCCCACTCTTTGCACCGCTTTGCCCAGCGCGTCGTCATCTCCGCACTTTTGGCAGCATAATCGTACTCGCACGGCCATGGCGGACACTCATCCAGCACCATCGCGATGTCGCTTCCGAGCGCCGCCTGTATCTCCATCGCGATTTCCGGCGAAATAAACGCCGGCGTTCCATCAACGTGATTTTGAAACTCAACGCCCTCCTCAGAAATCTTGCGCAACTTCGCCAACGAAAAAATCTGGTAACCGCCGCTATCGGTTAGAATCGGGCGGTCCCAGGTCATGAATTTGTGCAGACCGCCGAAATGTTTGATCACCTCAATCCCAGGCCGGACGAAGAGATGATAAGTGTTTCCCAGAACGATTGGCGCGTTCAACTCGCGCAATTCGCGCGGACTCACTGCCTTTACGCTGCCCTGCGTTCCCACCGGCATGAATGTCGGCGTTTCAATCGCGCCATGAGTCGTCGTTAAACGGCCGTGACGTGCTTTTGATTGTCGATCTTGCGCCAGAAGTTCAAATATTTTCCGCATCCGAAAAGGAGACTCCGCGTGCTCATGCGAAATAACAACCAGCGCGCAAAATATTCTTTGCGAGCCGTATTTTTCCCTCTATATTCGCGCTTCACCGCATCAGGCGCGTGACAGTGTAATACGCGACTGAGCGGGTTTTTTTGTCGCCGGAAACACGAGGTTTTTGGCGGCGCTTTGTTTGGAAAAAATGCCCACGATTAATCAGTTGATTCGGAAAGGACGAAAGAAGATGTCGGTGAAATCGAAGTCACCGGCGTTGACCAATTGTCCTCAGCGCCGCGGCGTTTGCGTGCAGGTGATGACGCGGACGCCGAAAAAGCCGAATTCCGCCCTCCGCAAAGTGGCAAAAGTGCGGTTGACGAACGGCCAGGAAGTGATTGCCTACATTCCAGGCGAAGGGCACAACTTGCAGGAGCACTCGATCGTGCTCGTGCGCGGGGGGCGAGTGAAAGATTTGCCGGGCGTGCGCTACCACATTGTACGTGGCACGCTCGATTCGTTAGGCGTCGATGGACGCCGGCGAAGTCGCTCCAAGTATGGAGCGAAGCGCCCGAAAGGTGGCGCGGCTGGCGGAGGCGGTGCGGCGAAAGCGGCGCCGGCAGCGGCCAAGGAAGAGAAAAAATAAATTTGAAACAGAAGACCGACAATGTCGCGACGGAAGAGAGTTTACAAAAAGGAAGAGCGCGTCGATTCCCGTTACGGGAGTCCGGCGGTCGCGCGTCTCATCACCACGGTGATGAAGCGTGGCAAGAAATCGCTCGCCGAGCGCATTGTCTACACCGCGATTGAGAAATCGCGCGAAGGATCGGATTCGGTCGATCCCCTCGAAGTTTTAAACAAGGCGCTGGAAAACGTTCGGCCCCGCTTGGAAGTAAAATCGCGCCGAGTTGGTGGTGCGACTTATCAAGTGCCGCTGGAAGTGCCACCGGCGCGTCAGGTTTCGCTCGCCATGCGTTGGATCGTGCAATACGCAGACACTCGCAAAGGCATGCCAATGGCGCAGGCGCTGGCCCATGAAATCAAGGACGCCGCCACCGGTCAGGGCAACGCAATCAAGAAACGCGAAGACACACACAAAATGGCGCAAGCGAACCGCGCGTTTGCCCATTTCCGTTGGTAAATTTATGCCCGCGACGCTCGAAAAGAAAAAATCGACATCGGCGGGCCCGAACTCGCCGGATCGGAAGTTCCCGCTCGAGCGAACGCGGAACATCGGGATCGCCGCGCACATCGACGCCGGTAAAACGACGATCACCGAACGCGTTCTGTTTTACACAGGAATGATC
>JBEEHZ010000033.1:0-4968 GCA_041167705.1 Verrucomicrobiota bacterium
CACGCAATCCGGCCACCATCGCCGACAACGTTGGCGATAACGTCGGCGATTGCGCCGGCATGGCCGCAGACGTTTTTGAAACTTACGCGGTCAGTTTGATCGGAGCCATTTTGGTGGGGGCGCTCACGCTTGGTGGAAATCCAGCTGTGATCGTTTATCCGTTCGTGCTCGGCGGAATCTCGGTGCTCGCCGCGATTTTCGGAGTGTTGTTTGTCAACGTCGCCAACGGCAAACCTGCGGCTGTGTTGATGGGCGGCGTTCTAACCAGCGCGATTATCTCAGCGATTCTGTTTTGGCCGGCTACGCATTACTTGTTTCCGACAGGGTTGACGATCGCCGGTGCAGCCCGCACGCCCACGCAACTCTATTTAGCTTCCCTCATCGGCCTGGTCATGACCGCAGTCGTGGTCGCAATCACAAATTATTATACGTCGATGCGCTACGCGCCGGTTCAAAAAATCGCGCGCGCGTCGGAAACTGGCCATGCCACAAACATCATTGCCGGCCTGGCGGTCGGCCAACATGCGACCGCATTGCCGGTTGGATTTATCGGCATCGCCATTCTGCTTAGTTTTCATTTCGCAGGCCTCTACGGAATTGCGATTGCGGTGATGTCGATGTTATCGATGGCTGGAATCATTATTTCGCTCGATTCGTTCGGGCCGATCACCGACAACGCCGGCGGCATAGCAGTGATGAGCAATTTGCCAAAAGAGGTGCGCACGGTGACCGACCAACTCGATGCCGTCGGCAACACCATGAAAGCCGTGACCAAAGGCTACGCGATCGCGTCCGCGGGACTCGCCGCACTTGTTCTCTTCGGATCGTATGTCGAAGAATTGAGAGCGCATAACGTTGCTTACGCTGAATTTCACTTCTCGCTTACCGAACCGAAAGTGATCATCGGCCTTTTTCTCGGCGGTTTGCTGCCGTTTATTTTCACGGCATATAGCATGGACGCCGTAGGCAAAGCCGCAGGCGCGGTCGTGCGCGAAGTGCGCCGGCAACTGCAAGCGAAGCCGGGAATTTTGACTGGGCAAGACACGCCTGATTACGGCACCTGTGTCGACATCGTGACCAAAGCGGCGTTGCGCGAAATGATTGTCCCGGCGCTTTTGCCGCTGATCTTTGTGGTTGCGGTTGCTATGATCAAACCACTTGGGCCGGTCGTGCTGGGAGGTTTACTCGTCGGAACGATTGTCACTGGATTGTTCGTTGCGATCGCGATGACGTCCGGTGGTGGCGCGTGGGACAACGCGAAGAAATTTATTGAAGAAGGAAATCTCGGGGGCAAGGGCTCGTTTGCGCACGCGGCATCGGTGACCGGCGACACTGTCGGCGATCCTTATAAAGATACCGCCGGCCCCGCGATCAATCCGATGATCAAAGTTGTGAACATCGTCGCGATTCTGATCATTCCGATCTTCTTTTAGATTTCGATTGCCGCAAAAATTTAGCGCGCAAAATCTTGCCGATCTGTTACAAGATCGACATCGGTAAGGCTTGTCCTGAGCTGCGCCGAAACATCGACATGGACGAGAGTCACGATTTTCAGATTGTCCGGCCCGAACCGGGCGGTCCCAAAACGCGGAGCCTGGCCAAAGCCGACCCGTCCGCGACGCCATTTAAGGTTGTGATCGATCCGAAAGTGCGGCTCGATTTGCGGCGGGCGCTGGTTGATTTGATCGATTACCACGACGAAGCCCTGGCCGACCATTTTGCCCAGGGCAAACTCGCGCTCGATTCCTACAAGGAATATGTGGAGCTGTTCGCGCGCAGCTTGAAAGAAACAATGGAGAGCCGGGAAGGCGTCTCCTATTTATTGCGCTCGGTCGGCTTCGAAATTCCCGCGGAGGAAATCAATCTGCATCCTGAACTGCGCTGGAAAAAAGGACCCGCGCCTTTCGGGGTGAGCTTGCTTTAGTCGCCGCCCTGCTTCGTTTCTTGGGTCGACTCGATCAGCTCCCGTTCCTGCGGATTCAATCGATCGCGCGGAATCGTCGCGATAATGTCGCGTGCTTCATCATTGCGATCGCTGGCGAGAAGGGCCGCGGCGTAAACCGCGCGCCACGCCGGCAAAGTCCGTTTCCAATCGATCGGAGCAGGGGCTGTAAACTGAGCCAGTGCCGACGCCGGATCGTGTTGGCGCAAATAACCGAGCGCAGTTGTCACCCGATATGACAATCGATTTGGATATTGCTCGGTTAGCTTCTTGGCGATGGCGAAATTTTTATCGACATCTTCGCCGAGGAGCAAACTGAGATAGGCGACTTGATCGGCCGCGCTAGGGTCGTCGGGTGCGCGGGCGGAGATTTTCGCCATCGCTGCGCGCTGCGCGACTGTTTCGCCACTGTTTTGACTAACACGCTGTATGCCGCGGTAGGCGAAGTCCGCATGTTCGGGGAAGCGGGCAAGTTGTTCGTACGCTTTCAGCGCTGCAGCAGGAGCGCGGCTTTGCTCTGCAAAATTGGCAACAAAGCGCAATTTGTATGGATCGGTGCCGGCCAGCGACATGGCATGGTTCCAATGCACCTCGGCATCTAAAGCGGCGTTGCGTTCTTGCGCCGTGCGAGCGCGGAAACTTTCGATCACCGACGGATCGAGCGTGATGTCGCTTCGATTGAGAATATCGTCGATATCGTTCCAACGTTGCAGACTGGCCATCGCATCCAATCGTGCGAGTAATAGCTGGTTGTCTTCCAGCGTGCGGTCAATCGGGAAAGTCGAGAGGACGAGCTCGGGCTGCTGATGCGCGTTTAGCCAGCGAGCAAGATCGAGAACTTCCTGGGTCTGTCCATTTCCCCAGCGCTCAATCGCCTCCTGGTAAATCCGCGCCGCGGCATCTGGATGGAGTTGGAAGCGCAAGTCGGCAGCAAGCAAATCGTCCTTAACAGTTTTTGGAGCGAACGCTGTCAGTTCTTGCCAGAGCCGGTTTCGCTCATCAGTCGTTAATTGCGGCGCGGTGGCGAGAGCTTCGATGGCTGCTTTCTTGTAGAGACCCGGTTTGGCGGCGAGCTCCCAAAGTATTTTACGGGCTTCTGCCTGATCGGCCTCCGTCGATTGGGCAAGAAGCTCGGCCAGCTGAAAACGGGCCGCGTCGTCATCAGGTGCGCGCTTACTGGCGATGCGCGCATATTCAATCGCCTTCACCGTGTCCCCGATTTTTCTGGAATAACGAGTGGCCAGTTGAAGTGTCTTCGTATCGGGATTGTCTTTCAGCAAAGGGTCGATCATTTTTTCAGCAAGATTCAATCGATCCGTTTTAATGAGCAGATCGGCGTAATCCTGGCGGTCACGGATCGTGCATTGCGGAAGTGTCAGGACTTTCTGCCAGAGGTCGAGCGCTTCGGGACGGTCCGCTTTGGTGGCGAGACGCGCGGCGCCGCTCAGTCCGCGATAGTTCGAGGGATCCAACTGCAAGGCCACGCGATACTGAACTGCGGCATCATTCCATTTATCTGCCGCGACCAGCGCATCACCAGCCGCAGCAAAGCGTTCGGCGCGCTTACTTTTGAACCGATGGTAGGTCGCAATTCCGGCAACAACCAGAAAGAGCAAGCCGAGGATGATCAGGATCCATTGCTTCCGCCGTTTTGGTCGCCCGAAAGGGTGAGGCGCTTCTCTGGCACTTTTTGCATCTTCCGCCCCATTCATAGCTTGCAATATTAAGAACGAAGAGGCGTGCGCCACCGTTAATTGATCCCGCGGAGCGCTGATTTTGTGTCCGGCGGAGCCCGGCTGAGGCTTGTCTGAAATAGGATTGACACGGGGCCCGGTCTTCCCCAGAATCGCCGCAACCTCACAAAAAAGTTATGAGAAAGGCATTTGTTTTAGGGTTGGTGTTGCTCGGGTCAGGTGTTCTTATCGCACGTGGCGATATTATTCCGACGTTATCGTCGGTGACTGGCTCAAGCCCAAATTTCACATGGAATTACGCCGCCAATGTGACCGTCGACCAAACGGTCAACACCGGCGATTTCTTCACCATTTACGATTTCGGTTCGATCGCGCCTGGGTCTAATGCTCAGCCCACCGGCTGGACATTTTCGACAGCGTTGGTGGGTCCTACCGCAGCGCTGACCAATCCGACCGACAATCCGAACATTCTCAACCTGACCTGGACCTACAATGGCACCGCCCCGATTGTTGGCTCGGCTGCGCTGGGAATGTTTTCAGTTATTACCAGCACTGACCAGCTCAAGACCGGTCAGTTCACCGCTCAAGCCACACGCAATAGCGGACCAAACGCTGGAACAAAAATCTCCAACGTTGGCACGGTTTCGGTGCCGGTGCCGGAGTCATCGGCGTTGCTGCCGATCATCGGCGTATGCGCTGCAGCTGTATTTTCGAGATTACTTCGTCGGCAGCACGTTTAAGACAACGATTGCTGTTTCCCTTAGGCTGCCCCGAAATGACTTCGGGGCAGTTTTTTTGATCACTGCCTAACGACTGCGATGGAGCCGCAAAAACCCTTGGTTTCGGGGCGGTTGCGTGACACACTCACCCCAAGTCATTTATGTCGGCGGCATCGCCATCGTCTACGCGGCTGAAGCTGTGGGGAGTCCGCGGCTCAATTCCCGTTCCAGGGACGTCGACCGTCCGTTACGGCGGTAACACCACCTGCGTGGAAGTGCGCGCTGACGGTGAACTCATTGTTCTGGACGCCGGGTCGGGAATTCGCGAGCTCGGCCTTGCCCTGGAGAATGAATTCGGATCGCGCCCGATTAATCTTAGCTTGCTCATCACTCATGTTCATTGGGACCACATTCAGGGATTCCCTTTTTTTGTGCCTTCCTATAACGACAAAAATCAAATCCAGATTTTTGGCTATGACGGAACCGGCAGCGGTCTGCGCGAGATTCTGAACGGGCAGATGGCTACACCTTTCTTTCCCGTCGCGCTCTACGATCTGCCGGGAAAAATCAAAATCGAAAAACTTGAGTCGATGGATTTCAAGATCGGCAACGT
>JBEEHZ010000034.1:0-3862 GCA_041167705.1 Verrucomicrobiota bacterium
TCCCCGATGCGGAGTTACGAAAAATGATCGACCACTCCTACGATCTGGTCGTGAAGCGTTTGCCGAAATCGAAGCGCGCGCGCAACAAACGTGGATCGGCTTCTCCGAAGACGATGTTAATCGAGGCGGCGCAGCCGCGTAAAGATAGCAACGCGTTGCGGAGAACGCGTTCCACCTAAAAATCTCAAGCGGGCGATTGGAGTCAATCGCCCCTACCTCCGCGCGCGGGCCACTCGTTACCTTTCATTGCGCGCCACCATCCCAGCGCGTGTAGCTGGCGATAGCGTAGCGCTAAAGTTTCTCCATCCACATTGCTTGCGGGGTGACCGTGAAGATCTTCCACGTGAGCCGGATCATTTATTTTCAAAATGAAATCCGGGCCCATGACTGTATTGGTGCCAAATCCGACCTGGGCTTGGGACTTGTCCAATAGATCGTGGCCAAATGCGTGATAAACGAAACCGGACGGCGCAGCCAGATCGACCAGAGTCGGCAAGACGTCCAGATGACTTCCCGCCAGTGTCGCGGGTGGTTGCACTTTTTCGAGTGCTTTAGGGCCGTGGATAATCAGCGGCACCGCCAGCTCTTCAAACAGCGTATGCGTCGGCCGCGCTGAAACGTATTGCTTGCGCGAATAATGGTCGCCGGTGATCGCGAAGATCGGCCGTTCCAATTCGCGTTCGCCTTCCGCGACGAAGTCCCCGACACATTTATCGGAATACCAAAGGTGGCCCAAAACACGGAGTTGATGCTGGGAAAGACCCGCGCACATCGGGTTGGCTTTTACGGCATTGGGATCAAACCCCTTCTTCTCGACCTCCACGCTGTAAGGTGGGTGATAGGAAGTGCTCATAATCAAATTGAAGGTCGGCTCCGGGCCCGTGTGCTGGAGGACAAAGCGAAAGAGATCTTCGTCGTCCACGCCCCATTCGTTGCGGCGCGATCCCTCAGTCATCTGGTCGCCACCGTAAACTTCTTCAAAGCCCTGTTCGCGGCAAAATTCGCCGACCCGTTGCCAGCTCAGAAAGCCGCCATAAAAAAATCGCGGGCGATAACCCAGCTGTTTGAAAATGCCGGCAGCCGCCGTCGGCAACCCTTTGCGAACGACAGGTTGGTAGTTGACCAACACGCGCGAGAAAGGGAGGCCGGTGATGAAAACCCCCAGACTCTGAATCGTGCCAATGCCTGATGAGATGAAGCCGTGAACATGGAGACCTTCACGGCCGAGTGCATTGAGCCGATCGGTCAGATGAAGGCTGGCGTATTCAGGTTGCATGGACCACGCGTCGTAACTTTCCATCACAACAATGAAGATGTGAGTTGGGCGCGGACTTGGACTTCCGGGCGCGACCCGTTTGAGGCAATCATCCAACGTCTCAGCATTTTTCGCCTCGGGATAAAGAGCAGCCGCTGCCCCCCGAACATCGCCATCGGGCAAAAAGATCTTGAGCCCGGCAGACCTTTGCATGGTTGTCTCCTGCCAAATCGCCCAGCGCAGCGCGAAGAATGGATTGAGCACAATTTTATTGAGAAAAACGTCTCCGGTCGTCGCCGCGTTTTTCAGGCCTTTCGAATTTTTGCCGAGCCAGACCTTTGCCCCAACGAAGACCCAAATGAGGATCACAATAAAAGTGATTGCTCGTGCGAATGTCGTCCCGAGGAAGGCTGGGATTTCAGCCGAGCCCGCAACCCGACAAAGTTTGTTGAGCGTCCAGGCGCCTATGGCAACCGCGGTCGCGGCGATGAAAATTAGAGGGACAATTGGATAACTCTTCCAGATCGTGGTCAGGATCGCGCGCCGGTCGTCGTAGATCAGTCCAAAGATCCAATGGTTAAACTGGTCGTTGTACTCCGCGAAATACGCGACGTCCGTCACGAACACGATCGCGCAAAAGCTCAGGACGATCACGATTGTCAATCGACGTATCCGTTGATGCCAGACTCCGAGTGGACAAAAAAACGAGAAAAGCGTGAGAGTGAGCGACGGGAGCAGAGCCCACATCGCCGCGCAGGTGTCGGAACGCAGGCCGGTTTCAAAGCATCGGAGAAACGCCTGACCACTTGGTCGCTGCGAAAGTTGGCCGCGGAAAATCCAAAATAGCGCGACCCGAAACGCCAGGAACAAAAGAACCAGAGCAAGCCAGAGCACCATGTCCGCCAGCAACTGGCGCCACGGCTCCGTTGACGCTGGCTGCGAATCCGTTCTCTCCGCCTGCATTTTACGGCAAAGCGTGGATCTCGACCTCGCCGAACTTCAACTGCAACGCGTCGCGCGCGACGTTGAGGAAACTGTCGGCCGCATCCGTGAGCGCGATATGCAGCTCACCGGGATTCAGTGGGGCGGCGCGCAGCGATTCTCGATCCAACATTTCCTCGACCGCTCGCGCGCAATTTTGCGCCGAATCGACGACCATGATTTGACGTTTCAGCACCCGCGCGATCGCTCCAGTTAGCAAAGGGTAATGTGTGCATCCGAGCACGAGCGTGTCGATGTCGTCGGCGATCAACGGTTCAAGATAGCGCAGGATCATACGATCGGTGACGTCGTCATTGAGCAATCCTTCTTCGATCAACGGAACCAACAACGGACAAGCCTGGCTGCTCACTCGCACATTGCCGTCACCCGCGCGCAACGCTTTTTCGTAGGCGCCGCTGCGAATTGTTGCACGAGTTCCAATTACGCCGATGTGACGATTGCGGCTGACATCGAGCGCTGCGCGCGCGCCCGGCTCGATCACGCCGATCACCGGCACGGGAAATTTTTCCGTTAACGCCGGCAACGCGACTGATGAAACGGTATTGCAAGCCACGACCAATGCCTTTGCATTTTGCTTCATCAACATTTCCGCGAGCTCGATGGCGTAACGCTGCACAGTTTCGGCGCTTTTCGGACCGTAGGGCACACGCGCGGTGTCGCCGAGATAGGAAATGCTCTCGTTCGGTAGCAAATCGCGCATTGCCTTGACCACCGTCAGGCCGCCTATGCCTGAATCGAAAACGCCGATGGGACGCACATCACTCATGCAGCGCCAAAACTCATCGTTGTCTCGGCCGGCTGCAAGTGGGGTTAGCGAACGCGGCGTCTTAGGCTTTTCTCTCCCTCTCGCTTTCAAGGGAGAGGGCAGGGTAAGAGTTGCCTAATAAACGACTGATCAATCCCTCACCTCAATCCTCTCCCTTCGCCAAGGGAGAGGCGGACTCAATCAGCGCAAGAAACTGCCCGAGTTTGCAAACGCGCTCTGGCTTCGGATGATTCTTTCGCGATGGCTGAGCTTTCGAAAACTTACGATCCGAAGACGGTCGAGCCAAAATGGTATCAACGCTGGATCGACAATCTCGATTTTGAAGCGGACGCGAGTTCGTCAAAGAAGCCGTTCTCGATCGTGATGCCGCCGCCCAACATCACCGGTGTCCTCACGCTCGGCCACGTTTTGAATAACAGCATTCAGGACATTCTCGCCCGGCGCGCGCGGATGCAGGGGTTCGAAACGCTTTGGTTACCGGGGATGGATCACGCCGGGATTGGAACTCAAACAGCCGTTGAAAAATGGCTCCGCAAAAATGAAGGCCTCACGCGCCATGATCTCGGTCGCGAAAAATTTCTGCAGCGCGTCCTTGAATGGCAGGACAAACACGGTGGCATCATCATTCAACAACTTAAACGGCTCGGTTGCTCCTGCGACTGGTCGCGCCAGCGTTACACCTTTGATGACGCTTACGTTCGCGCAGTTGAGAAGATCTTTGTCGATCTTTATAAAAAGGAACTGATTTATCGAGGTCGGCGCATGATCAACTGGGATCCGGCTGCGCAAACCGCGTTGTCGGATGAGGAAGTCATTAACAAACCGCAGCGCGGAAATCT
>JBEEHZ010000035.1:0-2932 GCA_041167705.1 Verrucomicrobiota bacterium
CTGATGCATATCATGCACCACTGTATGCCGCATCCCAAATTTCCGAATTACCTTCGTCTCTGATCGGGGTGAGTCGCCGCGGCGACCGACCTCGTGGTCCCAAACCACGCGCTCTACCAAGCTAAGCTACACCCCGTAATTTCGCCGTGATCTGTATCACGGATTCGATTCGTAGCCAACATTCGGCCCGAGTCGCTTCTCCGCTGCAGCGGTTGATTCATCGCGCCGCTGCGCGTAATCCCCAACCTGGTCGCGCCCAATTTGGCCAACGGCGAAATATTTTGCCTCTGGATGGGAAAAATAAAATCCGCTCACGCTCGCTGCCGGATGCATCGCAAATGATTCAGTCAGCTTGATGTCGATCTTGTTTTCCGCCTCCAGCAAATCGAATAGTGTCCGCTTCTCGGCGTGATCCGGGCATGCCGGATATCCAGGAGCGGGCCGAATTCCTCGATATTTTTCGCGGATCAAATCGACAGTCGACAGATGTTCCTCTCGCCCGAAGCCCCAAGCGATCCGCGCCTGGAGATGCAAATATTCCGCGAAAGCTTCGGCCAATCGGTCCGCGAGCGCTTTTGTAATGATGGCGTTGTAGTCGTCGTGCCCAGTTTTGAATTTTTCAGCAACTTCATCCGCGCCGTGAATCGTGACGGCGAAGCCGCCCAGATAATCGGGCAACTTCGGCGCAATGTAATCAGCGAGACAATGATTGAATTGGTCCGCTGGTTTTTGCATTTGTTGCCGCAAGAAATATAAGGTCGCCAACTTTTCGTGACGCGATTCGTCTCGGAAAAGATCGACATCATCGCAGGCTGTGTTCGCGCTCCAAAAACCAAAGGCGCCCCGCGCGGTCAGCGACCTTTCGGCGATAATTCGGTCCAGAATTTCTTGGGCGTCATTAAAGAGCTCGCGCGCCTGCGTGCCGATCGTCGGATCGTCGAAAATCGCGGGATATCTCCCGCGCAATTCCCAGGCGTGGAAAAATGGCGACCAATCGATGTAATCGCGAAGTTCGACAATCGATGGACTGATTGTGCGGGCTCCAGTGAACTCCGGTTTCGGCGGAACGTAACTGCTCCAGTCGATCGGAGTTCGATTCGTGCGCGCCTGAGCAAGTGTGCTTAATTTCCTTTCGCGAGTCTTCGCGCTATGCGCTTTACGCAACGCCTCGTATTCGGCGCGAGTCTTGGCATCAAACGCAGCTTTTTGTTTTGCACTCAGGAGCGAATTGACCACGCCGACTGCGCGCGAAGCATCAAGCACATGCACGATGCTCTGGTGATAATGCGGCGCGATCTTTACTGCCGTGTGCGCCCGGCTGGTCGTGGCGCCGCCAATCAGCAGCGGTAATTCGAATTTTTCGCGCTCCATTTCTTGCGCTACGTGCACCATCTCGTCGAGCGACGGGGTGATTAATCCGCTCAATCCGATCGCGTCCGCTTTTTTCTCGCGCGCGGTTTCCAAGATCTTCGCCGCGGGAACCATCACGCCAAGATCGACAACGTCGTAGTTGTTACATTGCAGAACGACCCCGACGATGTTCTTTCCGCTGTCGTGCACGTCGCCCTTGACCGTGGCCATGACGATCCGGCCCTGCGGTTTCGAACCGGCCGATTTTTCCGCTTCCATAAACGGCATCAGATACGCGACCGCCTTTTTCATCACGCGCGCACTTTTGACGACTTGCGGCAAAAACATTTTCCCTGCACCAAAGAGATCGCCGACCACGCTCATCCCAGCCATCAGCGGACCTTCGATTACGTCAAGCGGGCGTTTGCAATTCTTACGTGCTTCTTCGGTGTCGATGTCGATGTAATCAACGATGCCTTTGACCAGCGCGTGCTTTAGTCGTTCCTCGACCGGCTGTGCGCGCCACGCTTCGTCTTTCACCTTCGCTTTACCCTTTGTTTTAATGTTTTCCGCAAAATCGACAAGGCGTTCGGTCGCGTCGTCGCGCCGATTGAGGAGCACATCTTCAACGCGCTCGCGCAGTTCCGGCGCGATCTCTTCGTAAACGGCAAGCTGGCCGGCATTCACAATCGCCATGTCGAGTCCCGCACGAATTGCATGAAACAGAAATGCGGAGTGCATTGCTTCGCGCACGGTGTTGTTGCCGCGAAACGAAAACGAAATGTTGCTTACGCCGCCGCTCACGCGCACATCCGGCAAATTCGTTTTGATCCAGCGTGTCGCTTCGATGAAATCGACGGCGTAATTACGATGCTCTTCCAAACCGGTTGCGACGGTGAGAATATTCGGATCGAAAATAATGTCGGCCGCTGAAAAATCGGCGCGCTCAGTCAGAAGTTTGTAAGCGCGCGCGCAGATCTCGATCTTGCGCTGACAATTGTCGGCCTGACCTGCTTCGTCGAATGCCATCACGATCACGGCCGCGCCGTACTGCCTAACGAGTCGCGCCTGGCGGAGAAATTCTTCCTCGCCATTTTTCAAGCTGATCGAATTTACGACGGCTTTGCCTTGCACGCATTTGAGGCCAGCCTCGATCACGCTCCACTTTGAGCTGTCGATCATGATTGGAATCCGCGCGATCTCCGGCTCGCTCGCGATTAAATTCAAGAAGCGCGTCATCGCCGCTTCGGAATCGATCATTCCCTCGTCCATGTTGACGTCGAGAATGTTGGCGCCGCCTTGCACCTGTTGCCGCGCTACCGCCAACGCGCCGTCGAAATCATCTCTCAAAATCTTTTTCGAAAATTTCGGCGAGCCCGTGATGTTGGTCCGCTCACCAATTACGGCAAAGCCGAACTCCGGCGTGATGTTCAGCGGCTCGAGGCCACTTAATTGGAGGGACGCGCTCTCTCGCGTCCCTAATTTCTCGGACGACAGGGAGGTCGTCCCTCCAAGCTGAATAACCCGCGGCTTGCAATCCCGCACGGCGTTCGTCAGCGCGCGAATATGTTCGGGCGTTGTT
>JBEEHZ010000036.1:0-7530 GCA_041167705.1 Verrucomicrobiota bacterium
CTGCAGGCGACCCCGCTCACGATTGAGGTGAACGACAATCGCATCCGCAACCTGCGCTGCGAAGACAAGGAGCTGCTCGAAGAATTTCGCGCCTACACGAGCACGGATGAGAACAGCAATCGCGTCGGCGAATTCGCGATCGGCACTAACACCGCCTGCACCCACGTGATCGGAAATATTTTGCAGGACGAAAAAATTCCTGGCATCCACATCGCTTTTGGTCATCCCTATTCCGAACACACCGGCGCGGATTGGACGTCGAAAACGCACATCGACTGCCTCGGCCGCGATTTCGATATCTGGTTCGACGACGAACAGGTGATGCGCGCCGGCAAGTTCCTGGTCTGAAGGTGGATCGAGCAGTCCCTTGCTCGATGTTAACTTTGGCGGCACAGCCGCATTAGTTTAGCATCGCCCGCGGAGCGGTCGATCCACCGCGTCCGTGAAATTCTTTTCGCTGGCGCGAATCGCCGCCAGACGGGAGAAATAAGTCGGACGGCTCGGAGAGCCGTCCCTACCAGATGCATTCGGAACTGCGAGCATGCTTCAACGCCGACTTCACAGCCGAGAAATATACGACGCTGTTGCGATGCGTAAATGAGGCGACGAAATGGCCGGCCGATTTTCGAATTTCGGAGACGCCGATTTTTCTAACGCGCGAATTCACCGACGAAGCCATTTACGCCGCGAATGAGATCGCGGCGCAAACACAAACGCCCGAGTTCGATATGCATGCGGCCTCCGCGATTCCGCCGGGATTGGAAGTGCCTAACGAGTCCGAGCATCCCGAATTTCTGATTGTCGATCTTGCCGTTTGCGAGGAAGGCCATCGCCTTGTCCCACGGCTGATCGAGCTCCAGGCGTTTCCGAGCTTGTTCGCCTTTCAGTTCCTATTGCTCGGTTGCATGCGCAAAGCGTATCCAGCGATCCCCCGAAACTGGACCTCGTCGTTCGGTGGAATCAAAGACGAGCAATACCTCGACATCTTGCGCCGGACGATCCTGGCGGATTCGAAACCGGAGAATGTGATTTTGCTCGAGATCGAACCGGAGAAACAAAAAACCCGGATTGATTTCGCCGCGACTGAGCTGCTCCTGGGAATTCAGGCCGTTTGCGTAACCAAAATCAAAAAACGCGGGCGACAGTTATTTTACGATCGCAATGGAACTGAGACACGCGTCGAGCGGATCTACAACCGCGTCATCTTCGACGAGCTTGAACGCCGCTCCGATATGAAACTTCAATTTAGCTTTCAGCACGAGCTCGACGTCGCCTGGATCCCGCATCCGAATTGGTATTACCGCATCAGCAAACATGCGTTGCCGTTCATTAAGACAGCGCACACGTCACCGGCATTTTTTGCGGACGAATTCCCGGCGGATGAAGAGATCGGCAGTTACGTGCTGAAACCGCTCTACTCCTTCGCTGGGCTGGGCGTCGATATGGAACCGACGCGTGAGAAACTCGAGGCGCTGGAAAATCCGAGAAATTGGATTCTGCAAAAGAAAGTCGAGTACGCGTCGTTTGTCCCGACGATCGATGGTTCGAAGTCAAAGGCGGAGCTGCGGATGATGTTCGTCTGGTCGGAACAAGGCGAACCGGTTCTGCTCAACAATCTTGTCCGGATGAGTCAGGGGAAAATGATGGGTGTGAATTTCAACAAGGACAAGACCTGGGTCGGCTCCAGCATCGCATTGCACGACCAATAACGCGCCAGAGCGCCGCGTTAGATCGCGCGAGTTTTAATATTGATCTCGGAAGTCAGCGTCTGATGGACCGGACACTTGCCTGCGATTTCCACAAGTTTAGCGCGCTGTTCGTCAGTCAGCGATCCCGTGAGCTGAATGTCGAGTTCGATCCTGTCGATCTTTCCTTCCTTCGTGTCGCACTCCTCGCAGTCGGTCGCATGGATCTTCGAGTGTCGGAGCGAAACCGTGATGCTCTCGAGTGGCCAGCGTCGTTTTCGCGCATAAAAGCCGATTGTCATCGAGGTGCACGAGCCGAGCGCGGCGAGCAAAAGATCGTAAGGCGTAGGACCCATGTCGGTGCCGCCGTAGGAGACAGGTTCGTCGACATAGAGTTCGTGAGAGTCGATCTTCACTTCTTGGCCGAAGCCTGCGGCTGTGCCGTGAACAGTCACGTGAGCTGGTTCTGCTTGTTCGGTTGTTGCCATAGCGAATATGGATCAAACAATGCGTGCTTAATAAGAGCAAGCGAACACCAGATTAATCTCGCAATACTATTCGGTTACTTATCTAAACCCTCATCCCAGCCTTCTCCCAAAGGGAGAAGGGGCCTCCTCTCCCTCAGGGAGAGAATGGAGCGGTTGGGAACCGCGACATGGCCGGGTCCAGCCGCGAGGTAGCGGTCGAGCGCTGCGGGAGCAGCCGAGATACAACTTGAGGTGAGGGCAATCAGCGACCTTCACGTTTTATGAGTTCGACGACTTCGGCCGACGTGTGCACCGGAATAATTTCGAACTCCATCAAGTCTTTCCAATTGTCGATCCAACGCTCGAGCAGAACGAAGTCTTCTGTCTCCATGACTTGCCAGCAAGTTTTGAGATTGTGATCAATCCAGCTCGAAACATAGTTCAAGCCTTCCGGGATCATCCGGCCTTTGTCGCTCAGTCGCTGGTAAATTGCGGACGCGTTTTTGAACCGCTCGATCACCATGTAATGCATGTTGCTTTCGCAGCCGAGACGGCTGCCTCCACAATTATTTCAGTTCCTCGTTGGTTTCGGCGAACGCTTTGACCGCGAATTCCAAATCTTCGCGCGAGTGCGCGGCGCTTACCTGGACGCGGACACGCGCGGTGCCGTGCGGCACCACCGGATAGAAAAATCCAATCACGTAAACGCCTTTCTCGAGCATGCGCGCGGCGAACTTTTGCGATTTGGCGGCGTCGCCAATCATAATCGGGACAATCGGATGCACGCCCGGTTTGATCGTGAGACCGCGCTCAGTCACTGCTTCGCGAAAATATTTCGTGTTCGCTTCGAGTTTGTCGCGCAGTTCGGTCGATGCGGTCAGGAGTTCGAGCGCTTTCAAACACGCCGCCACAATCGGCGGCGCGACCGTGTTGGAAAACAAATAGGGACGTGATCGCTGCCGCAGAAGATCGACAATCTGTTTCCGCCCGCTGGTGAAGCCGCCGCTCGCGCCGCCGAGCGCTTTGCCGAGCGTGCCGGTGATGATGTCGATCTTACCCATGACGCCGCGATATTCGTGAGTTCCACGTCCGGTTTTGCCGAGAAATCCGCTCGCATGCGCATCGTCAATCATCGTCAGCGCGCTATATTTTTCGGCGAGCTCAACGATCGACTTTAGATCGGCGATCGTTCCGTCCATCGAAAAGCAGCCGTCGGTAGCGATCAATCGAAAGCGTGCGCTACTCGCTTCTTTCAACTTCGCTTCGAGATCGGGCATGTCGTTGTGCTTGTAACGAAAGCGCTGCGCTTTGCAGAGCCGGATGCCGTCGATGATCGAGGCATGATTGAGTTCGTCGCTGATGATGGCGTCTTTCTCAGTGAGCAATGTTTCAAACAAGCCGCCGTTAGCGTCGAATGCGCTTGGATAAAGAATTGTCTCCTCCGTTCCGAGAAATTTGGTGAGTGCAGCTTCGAGTTCTTTGTGGAGATCCTGGGTCCCGCAAATGAAACGCACGCTGGCCATGCCGAGTCCGTGGCTGTCGAGCGCTTCCTTGGCCGCCTTGATCAGCTCGGGATGATCGGCCAGGCCGAGATAATTGTTCGCGCACATGTTGAGGACGCGTTTGCCCCCGGCCACGGCGATGTGCGCGTCTTGCGGCGTGGTGATGACCCGCTCGGTTTTGTAAAGTCCCTGGGACTTTATTTCTTCGAGCGTTTGCGAAAGCTGCTTTTCAAATTCGGCGAGCATAAAACAGTTTCAGTCAAACCGGTCCCGATGCAAAAGTCCGTTGGCGATCAGTCCCGCCAGCCGCGGGCGACGAGAAGGGGAACATTCTCGCCGTCGTTCACACCGGTCATCGGTTGGAGTGCGATTTCTCCGGCATCAGCGTGAGCGTTGAGAAATGAACCAAGCTCCATCGACCAAAAGTTCATGTAGCCGGCCCAACCGAAGTACGGATTGGGAGCGGGACCCAGGCGCGGCATATTTTCATCGCGCGGCTGCGCGCCGCCGACAATCCAGACGCGGTGGTGGGACTGCAGGGTTTGCTGAATGGCAGAACGCACATCGCTGAGCGGATCGGTTTCCATCGTTTTGGACTTCATCAGATCGTAACGATGGATTCGATGCTCGCTCATCGTCGGGACGGTGATCCATGGAGTCGAGCCGTGGTAATAGCGGTAGAACGACGGGGCGAAAGACCAAGGATTAAGAACAATCAAATCATTCGGACCAGCTTCTTGTTCGAGTTTGTGCGCCACGATGTCGATATCGGTCAGATGCTCACGCGCGCTTTTGTAAAGCGCGAACGGCACGAACCCCATGGCTGTTACGACAAAAGTTAATCGCGCGATCCTGATCCAGCGTGCGCGCGACAAAATTCCGCTGAGTAAATCAATTGCTCCTGCCACGACACAGAGAAGCGGCAGATAATACCACGGCCGGGTGGCGTAGCTAAGGAATCTCAAGAATGCGTAGTAGGCGACGATCGACAAGCCGGTGACCGAGATTAGAAATAAAAGTAGCCGCACGTCCGCAGTCGATTTCTGACCGCGCAAAGTCCACACCCGCCAGATCGCTCCGAAAATAATTAGCGGCACGGCAGCATACCAAAATATCGCCATGAGCTGGCTTTGGCCTCCGAACGCGAGATGAAGTTTGTCCCACAAAGAAGAAAACGAGGTCGGGTATTTGAGGACAACGGTCCAATCCGCAGTGAGATAGGCTCGCCGATAAGGAATGAAAGAGAGAGCGCATAGCGCGGCGCAAATGCAAACAACCGCCGCGTGCCGAAATTGGCGCTCGACGACAAACACAATAAATGCGGGGGCCGCTATCGCCGCGATCAAGGGCGCAGAGTTCACCATAACTTGCATGCTCGCGATCGACGCGATTGTTGCCGCAACGGCGTTAGCAGGTGTCGGTTGTCGGATAGCCGTAACAGTCAGGCCGAGGGTCAGGAGCAACAGGACGCAACCCAATCCATAGCCGCGGAGCGAAGTTCCCCAGATCAAGAAAGTCGCGTTCAGACAGAAAAGCGCGGGAAACAAAAGCGGTCCGCTTTCGCCGCGCCTACGGGAATTGAACCACGCGACAGCCAGAACCGCGACTCCTACCGTGAATCCGAACCAACGCACGCTCGCGTCGGTCGCGCCGAATAAGGCAATATAACTTCGCACCAGCAAGGGAAACGGAAGCGGGAATGCTTCGTGTTGGAAGTTTGCCGCCATTTCGCCCAGGGTGGGCAGTTGCGCCAGTTGGAGGGTCGCGGCTTCATCTCGCCAGAGTGCGCCCGCGTGGGTCGCGCGGATGATCAGCAGAACGATTACGACCGCGCTCAGCAAAATGGCGACGAGTAACTCGACGGCTTTGAGGATGTCGATCTTCGCTGCGCCGAGCTCAGGCGTCGTTTGCTGAGATGAATGTGCTCCAGTTGGCAAAGCCAGATCTCTATCTGTAAAAAACCGAGCACAGCATGGCGATCCCGATCACGGCATAGAGCGATCGATATTGAATCTGAAATCGATCGACAACTTCGGGACGCAGTTCGGCGCGCAGTGCGCGAATCGACCAATAAAGGTGCAGCGGATAAAAAAGGAGTGCGAGAAAAGCCAGCGGCCACGGGATGAATCGCAACCAGCCGAGAACAAAAAGGCAAAGATAAGCGAAAGTGAAAACGATTAATCCGGCAATGAACGCCGGTCGTTTGCCAAAAGCGACCGCGTTGGTGTGGGCATTGTTTTGGGAATCGAGCTCGAAGTCGCGCACTTCGTGATTGAGATGACCAGCGGTGAAAGTTAAGGCAAAAAATAGGGCGATAAGAATTCCGCGCGCGTCGATCGACATGAAGACGGCATAGCCGAGCAGGAAATGAAAAAGACCGCCCACAAGATGCGGCAATGACGACGCGATCGGAGTGCCTTTGGCGTTCAACGTTGGATGGGAATAAAAGAATCCGAGCGCTGCAACAATAGCGCCGAGAATGACGACACGTGATCCAAGGAATGCAAAGACGAGCAAGCTGGCGATGAGAAGAGAGAGCGAGAACCAAAACAGACTTCGCGACGGCACTCGCGGATCAGGTACTTTTAGACCGTGCGCGACGTCTGCCCAGTCGTTCAACGTGAAGACGTGCGCGACGAGGAGAATGCTGCCGACTAGAAAAAGCGAGAGTGTTTGGAATTTTTCGGCGGTGAATGTTCCGATCGAAAACACGACGCCCATCAGCGGTGTTCCTTGCAAAACAAAGACTTCGTCGAAACGAATGTGGCGCAACAAAGCTGAAATGCGCGATCGGCCGTGCATTATTGTTTGGAATATTTTGTCAGCGCTTCCACGCACGCCGCCGTTGTGATGGAACGCGCTCCGTAACGCAGCGGAACCCCGATGCCCCGATAGACCGTGGTCCTGGCCCAACCGCCATCGGCGTTTTGACGCGTGAGGATGGCGCGAATTCCCCGATTGAGCGCTTCGCCTCGATATCCCAGGTTCAAAAGAGTTATGACGCCGGACGCCGTTTCGAGATCGTCTCCCCATCCACCATCCGGTTTTTGCACTGACAAGGTGGCATCACGAATCTTAGCTACGGCCTTACCAAGGCATTGCGCGCCCCCGTCCGCGTAAGCGCGTGAGAAAGCGTGTGTGAATGCTTCCGGTGATTCATAGTAGGCCGAACCTTTTCGGAATTGTTCGCTCTCTGCCCGCTCGAGGACAAATTTGCAAACCGAATCGAGACTTTCGCCGGCGAGTCCGAAGAGCAGAAGTGCATTCAGGTTGACGACGGCGTCCAGTTCTCCGTTGTCCGGAGCAAGCTGTTTCGCGCTGGGGCCGATCCAGGTATTGAAAACACCCGCTTCATTTCTGTTGGCGCGGAGGGCGCTGAGTGTTTCCCCAGGAATCGATTGCCCGAAGCGCTTTAAAGCTGCCCAAGCTAATGAGGTGTCATCGACATCGGGCGGAATGGGTCTCGGCGTAGCTTTCCCGTAATAGTTGAAGAGTCCGCCGGGTCCTTGCTGCGCGAGCAAATACGCGACCGCACGCTGGGATGTCCCGCGCGCCGTTGCCGATTCCGAACAGAAAGAGAGAGAAAAAAGAACTTGGGAAGCCGTGAAGGTGACGTCGATTTGCATGCTCTCATCCGGGGCATCGAATTCCCAAACATCGGTCACAAAGCCTCCGGTTGGAGTTTGACTGGCCGCGAGAAAATCGAGGCCGTTTTGAATTGCGAATGCAGCCTGGATTCGCGATTCGTCCACCGAGGATCGACAACCCAACATCGGGAAAACGGTGAAACAAACAATCGCGATACAAAAACGCCAGCGCATGCAGGGGCGGAAATAGGGATTTCGCACGGCAGTGTCAAGTTGGGCAATTTCTCAA
>JBEEHZ010000037.1:0-7540 GCA_041167705.1 Verrucomicrobiota bacterium
TGCGCGCTTCGCCGGTTCGCCGATTTTCAACGTTTATCGCGCAGGTTGCCAGGAGATGACGTTCCATTTGCTGGGCTCGGCCGAAGTCGACGAAACCTTCCGCGCGCGGCTTGGAAGTTCCGAAAAAATTACCGGGGCGCAGATGGGTGCGGTCACAGCGGCGATGGAACGCGCCGTGGGTGAAACTGCGCTCGAGCTCGAGTCGCAAATGATTTTGCTGGCAACGGCAGTGAGCGGTTCGCCGTTTCTTGGATTGCTCGGCACGGTTTGGGGCGTAATGGACGCGTTCACCGGAGTCGCGGAAGCGGGCGCGCCCAATCTCGCTTCCATGGCTCCCGGCGTTTCCGGCGCGCTGATCACAACTGTGACCGCGCTCTGCGTCGCGATCCCCGCAATGTTCGGCTACAATTTTCTGGTCACCCGCATTCGCGGAATGATTGTGGAGATGGACAACTTTGCGGCCGAACTCGCGTCTGAGTTCGAGCATAAATTCGTCGACCACGCCGCGCGCGAATCGGCATTTCGCAGATGAGGCGTTACTCGCAACGGCAAAGTCTGTCCTCGCTTTCCGAGATCAACATCACGCCGCTGCTCGATCTCGCGTTCGTCTTGCTCATCATCTTCATGATCACAACGCCGCTGCTCGAGACCAGCATGAGCCTGGTCATTCCATCGAGCGGCGAAAAAAATCCGCCCGTCACTTCGTCGCAAGTGCAGACGATCTCGATCGACCGGAATGAAGCAATTCGTTTGAACGATAAACTGGTCGATCTTAGCGGGCTCAGTGCGCAGCTGAGCGAGATCAAGCGCGCCAATCCTGACGTTGCCGTCGTTATTCGACCGGACCGCGACTTGCCGGTGCAAAAACTGGTCACGTTGATGGACGCGTTGCAGCGGGCGCAGATCATGAAGGTGGGCATCGCGACCAGAGCCGAGGCGAAATAGGCGATGCCGAAGAATCTGCGCTTCTGGAGCAACGTTACATTGATCGCACTGGTGCACGTTGCGCTCGTTGTCGGATTGATTCGCTGGAGCCGTGCGAGCAGTAACGCAAGCGCGCAAAGCGTAGTCTGGTTAAACGGCGGAGGCGGCGATGGCGTTGTTACTGAAAAAAAGAATCCGCCCGTGCCCGTTAAGTCACCGTTACCGCGAAAAGAATCGAAAACAGAATCACTGAAGGAACCGGAACCGGTTGAAGATCGGCCGTACTTGGCCTCGGCGCCGAGTGACATTCAGCTGCCGACACCAAAACCTTCCCCAATATCGACACCAAATCGTGCCCACACACCGAAAGCAAAAGCAACGCCAACACCCAAACCGAAGCCGACACCGAAACCCACGCCAACCGCCAGTCCGGCTCGGACACCATCGCCGAAGAAAATAGTTCTGGCCAAAGCGTCTCCAAAACCGTCGCCAAAACTCAAACCGACTCCGCCAGAAAAAGATCAAAGCGATGAAGAGCGGACGGTCGATTCGGAGAAGAAGAAGGCGGAACTAGCGACTCAAACTGGCAGCGGCAAAGGGCCCGCGCCCGGCGCAGGTGCCGGTCGCGCCGGCGGAGCGGGCAGCGAATCGCAGTTCGGTTGGTACGGCAGCATGTTGCACGACCGTTTCTATAGCGAATGGGTCCAACCAACGACAGTTGCGACCGCGGGCGCGAAAAATTCGGTGCTGGTAAAACTTCGGATCGAAAAAGATGGCCGCGTCTCCAGCTTCGAGGTCGTTCGGCCATCTGGAAATCCGGACCTCGACGAATCAGTCAAAATGCTCGCGAATCGCGTCAGCCGAGTTGACCCCTTGCCCGACGGACTCGGCAAGGGCGATCACTACGACGTTAAGATCAATTTCGAGTTGAACTCGGAGTGAGGCGCATTCCAATTGTTCAGCTCTGTCATGTCGAGCGGCAACGTGACGTTGCATCCATTTAACAGCGGCGCAGCCGCCATATTGAGATTGAACTCGTTCGTCTCCCGACTCTCTCGCCGCTACCCTCGCGGCACAACCGTCCATGTCGCTCGTCCCACTCGCTCCATTCCTCCACTTCAGTCGGAATGACAAAAGATCAAAGAAGCGCAAGCGACTTTCCTTCGCGTCCCGCGACCTGATCCATCGTGCATTGCTTCGGGGCCTTATCTTTTCGCCAGCGCAAAATCTTTGTGCCGTGACGAAATCGGTCCCCGGTAAAATGATCGTACGCGATCTCGACCACAATTTTGGGATCGACCGGTTCCCATTCGGCGCTTCGCTCGGTGCTCCAACGGCTTGGACCACCTGGAGCATTACCGGTGAAACCCGGAAGTTTTCGCAACGCTTCGAATTTCTTTGTCAGCGCGCGTCGTTCCTCTGTCTTAAAGGCTGATGTAAATCCGACGTGATGAAGGAGGCCGTCATCGTCATAAAGTCCGAGCAATAATGATCCGAGAATCTTCGCCGCGCTGGCGTATCGAAAACCGCCGATGACGCAATCCGCGCTCCGGATTTGCTTGATTTTCACCGCCGCGGTCCGTTCGCCGGACGCGTAGGGCATATCGAGTCTCTTTGCGATCACGCCATCGAGATCGCCGCCCGCTTTTTCAAACCACTTCGTCGCTTGTTTAAGATCGGTTGTGGCCGGCGAAAGCCGAATAGCTTTGGTCGATTTGAAGTTCTGGCGCGCGAATTTTTCCAGGAGCCTGCGACGATCTCGCAAAGACCGCTTTAAAAACGACTGTCGATTTTGTCCGAGCAGATCGAAGACGATGAAAATGGCTGGATGGGCTTTGGCCAATTTAGCGACGCGACTTGCCGCCGGGTGCAAGCGCAATTGCAATTCATCGAACGAAAGCGCGCCGCTTACGGGAATCGCGAGCTCGCCATCGAGGACGAAATTTTTCGCCGGCAACTTGGCCAGCGCTTCAGTAACGCCCGGGAAATAACGCGCCAGCGGTTGGCCGGCTTTCGATTGAAGAAAAACATTGTCGCTATCGCGAAAAGCAATACAGCGGAACCCGTCCCATTTTGGTTCGTATTGCCAGTCAGGCTCGCTCGGAATTTCCTCCACCGACCGCGTTTCCATCGGTGGAAGCGGCGGCTTTATGATAAAGGCCATTCTTTAGGGTAGCGCCGCGGCGAGAGTTTTGGCGGGCGCTTGCCGTTCAAGACGGCGCCCGCCACTGAAATGTATCGCAGCTCCTGTCGGTCCGCCGCGCAACGCAGCATCAATCCACCGCGGCTCATGTCGCCGCGCCCAACGAAATCAGCCGGAAAACGCAGGCGTTCCTGAAAATGTTGCAAGAAAACATCGACGTATTTCCCGGTGGCGATGCTGCCAAGCAAAACAACATCGCAATCGCACGCCAAATCTTTCGCGAGACGCTGGACGGTCTGCTCGAGCGGTTTGCGATAACGCGGATTGCTCTCGTCAATATCCACCGCGGCGAATTCGCGCAGATCGGAAAGCGTGATTTTCGATCTTGCATCGACCAAGCCGCGCGTCGGCGTGATGACAAACACGGTACAATCTCCATCCATCGATCGCGCGAACGCGTTGGCGTAGGCGATCTTGCCGCGAAAATAGAGCCCGCTCAGAAAAGTGAACACCTCGGCGATCATCGCGCCGCGTTTGCTCCGCAATTGTTTCGCGAGCTCGAATTGCGCTCGCTCGCTTAAAATCATTTGTGCGCGCCGCCCGCCGGCAAACGCGGGCGAGAGCAGAAAAATTCGCTCGCCGGAAGTGTTGCGCTTGACGATGTCGATCTTACGAGACACGGATTCCTAATGTGCGAACCTGCGAACGGGCGGCAAGCAGTGATCGGTCAGTTTTCAGCTGAGTCGCTTTTCGTTTTCGCTCGCGCGCGATTGGCTTGCAGCTCGGCCAGATGTTTTTCCGACCAACGACAGAGCGCGCGCAACGGTTCGATCAACGTCCGGCCCAGTCTGGAAAGCGAATATTCGACCTTCGGCGGAACGACCGGATAAACCTTGCGATCAACGAGGCCATCCCGCTCCAGGCTGCGGAGAGTTTGCGTCAGCATCTTTTGCGAAATCCCGCCGATCTCACGCTGAAGCTCAGCGTAACGCATTGTCTGCTTCGACAGCAATTGGATGATCAGCGCTGTCCATTTGTCCGCGATCCGATCGAGGACAAGACGCGACGGACATTGCGAATCCATCACCGAGGCGGGGGATGACTGGGACATGTCCCTGTGTAGGGGAAGTCTTTCTTAGGCGCAAGGAGAGAGTAACATTCTCCTAGGTGCGTATGGATTAGATCGACATGTAGTTGACCGGGCGTAACTGGAGTCCGACATTTTAGTTGATGAGAATTCCCAATGTTGCCGGCGAAGGGCCTGAGTTCGCCGCTTTATTAAATGAAACTGAAGCAGGCCCGGCGTCGGACCCATCGCAAGTCTCGCCCGGGCAGAATGACACGGCGCTGCTTGATGAGTACTCCCGCACGATCGTGAGCGCGGCCGATCGCGTCGGTCCGGCAGTCGTTAACATCGATATCCGCCAACGTCTCGATAGTCGGCGCGGCCCGCGCGAAGTCGGTGGCAGCGGCTCAGGTTTTGTCATTGCCCCGGACGGCTTCATTTTGACCAACAGCCATGTCGTGCACGCTGCGAATCAAATCGCGGTTAGTCTGTCCGACGGGCGCGAATATCCCGCGCAATTGATCGGCGATGATCCGGACACTGATCTCGCCGTCATTCGGATTGATGCGCCGCACCTTGCCCACGTGCGCCTGGCGAATTCCGAGAATTTGCGCGTTGGCCAAGTTGCAATCGCGATCGGGAATCCGCTTGGCTTTCAGGCCAGCGTTACCGCGGGCGTGATCAGTGCGCTCGGCCGTTCCATGCACGCACAGTCCGGCCGTTTGATCGACAATATCATTCAAACCGATACCGCTCTGAATCCGGGAAATTCCGGTGGGCCGCTGGTGAACTCAGCGGGCGAGGTGATCGGCGTAAACACGGCAATGATTCGGCCGGCGCAGGGAATCTGTTTCGCGATCGCGAGTAACACCGCAAAATTTGTGGCTGGCTGGTTGATCAAAGAAGGAAAAATTCGCCGTAGCTATATCGGCGTAGCCGGCCAAAACGTGCCGATTCATCGTCGGATCTTTCGCTTTTATAATTTGCCGCTCGAGACAGGCGTGCTTGTTGTTTCGGTTGAAAAAAACAGCCCGGCCGAAAAAACCGGCCTGCGCGAAGGCGATGTGATCGTTGCGTTCGACGCAAAACCGATCGGCAGCATCCACGAACTCCACAAAATACTCATGGGCGAGCAGATCGGCGTTCAATCCGAAATCACGATCGTCCGCCATACCGAAAGGTTGGCGCTGGCAATCACACCGGTCGAATCGCCTTCCCGTGCGACTGTTTCGCGTTAGCGCCAAACGCGTTGCTTGTTTTTCCGCGCGCGGTGAGGGACGCTGAATTGCCTCGATGAAAATTCTTGTGATTGGCAGTGGCGGCCGCGAGCACGCGCTGGTTTGGAAACTGCAACAATCGTCGTTGGTCGATCGCGTTTTTTGCGCGCCGGGAAATGCCGGCACCGCCGCGAGCGCGGAGAATGTTGCAATTCCTGCGACAGATTTGCCGCAACTGCTTCGATTCGCGAAACAGAATGCTGTCGATCTTACCGTGGTCGGTCCGGACGATCCGTTGGCGATGGGGATTGTCGATCTTTTCACCGCCGACAAATTGCGAATTTTCGGTCCGACGAAATCTGCGGCCCGCCTGGAATCGTCCAAGATTTTCGCGAAAGAATTAATGCGCGCTCAAAACGTTCCGACCGCCCAAGCGCGGACGTTTTCCGACAGCAAAGAAGCGCTCGATTATTGCGACGAGCTTAAATTTCCCGTCGTGATCAAGGCCGACGGTCTCGCGCTAGGCAAAGGGGTGATCATCGCGTCCGATGTAGAAACCGCGAAGTCAACGATCGAAGCGATGATGAATGAAGCACGGTTTGGCGACGCCGGGCGCAGGATCGTGATCGAAGAATGTCTCCGCGGGTCCGAATGCTCGATTCACGCGCTGGTGGACGGCAAAAAGTATCGGCTGCTCGAATCGGCGCGCGATCACAAACGGGCGTTCGATGGCGACGAAGGCCCGAACACCGGCGGAATGGGCGCGTTCAGTCCGGCCGATAATTGGGACGGGCGACTGCAGTCACAATTTGAAAGCGAAATCATGCGCCCGTTGCTGCGCGGTTTGTCGAAGGAAGGAATCGCATATCGCGGTTTGCTCTATCCCGGCTTGATGATTGCGAGCGATGGCGTGCGGGTGCTCGAATTCAATTGTCGATTTGGCGACCCCGAGACGCAGGCGCTTTTGCCGCGGATGAAATCCGATTTGCCGCCGCTATTGGAGGCGACGATCGACGGTAAGATCGACAATTACTCGATCGACTGGGACAATCGCGCCTCGGTCACAGTCGTTCTCGCTTCGGCTGGTTACCCAGGGAAATACGAAACCGGAAAAGTGATCTCCGGTTTGGATGAAGCCGTGGCACTTGAAAGCGTTCAGGTTTTTCATGCCGGAACAAAAATCGCGGACAATCAAGTTGTGACCGCCGGCGGGCGGGTTCTGGCAGTGACTGCGCTTGGATCAACCATCGCTGGCGCACGCGACCGCGCTTATGCCGCTGTATCGCGCATCCAGTTCGAAGGTTGTCATTTTCGGCGCGATATTGCTCTTAGCGAGACGAGCAGCTAACAATAAACGCAATGTTGAACCGCGCGGCCGCAACGGCCATTTCGTTTTTAATCGCAGCAAACGTATTCGGCCAAAGTCCGACGCCATCACCGGTGCCGACCGCCAACAGTCCGGCGGCTCCGGTTAAATCGGTCGCACCGTCCGCGTCGCCAACACCGGGCACAGAGCAAATCATCAATTCGTTAGGCGACGGCGATCTTCAAGCCGCGATCGCGCTTCTGAAAACCAATTTTACAAATCCGGACGCGCTCACCGAGACAGAATTGAATCGAGCCACGCTTACGGGACTGCTAGCGCGCATGCCCGGCGGATTAATGCTCGTGCCAAATCGGGAAAGCGCGACGCCGGAACCGGTCGCTTCGTTTTACAGCGAGGTTTTCGACGGACATATCGGATACCTTCGGCTCGGCCCTTTGAACACCTCCAACCTGAAGGAGATGGACAAAAACCTGCAAGACTTTGCCGCGAGAAAAATCGACGCGGTGATTGTCGATCTTCGGGCAAGCAACATCGGCGATTTTGCGACCGCCGCGGAATTTGCGAAGCGTTTTTGTCCAAAAGGCAAAACGCTTTTCACCGTGCGCAAACCGGCAGCCCGTCAAGACCGATCGTTTAATTCAGATCGCGATCCGACATTTCAAGGTTTGAGCGTGGCCCTGGTTGATAGCGACACGGCCGGCGGCGCGGAGGCGGTTGCCGCCGCCCTCAGGCTTTACGACAAAGCTTTGCTTGTCGGCCAACCGAGCGCTGGGCGCGCGGTCGAATATTCCGATTTGCCGTTGCCGAGCGGAAAAATTTTGCGCGTCGCTTCCGCGGAAGCGATCCTGGCCGACGGACAACCG
>JBEEHZ010000038.1:0-3882 GCA_041167705.1 Verrucomicrobiota bacterium
TCCGACAAGGAACGCGCGCGAAAATTTTATCAGGAGACGCTCGAACTGAAGCCGACGACCACTGCGATGGAAGGCGCGTGGGTCGAGTATGATATCGGGCCGGTGACGATCGGAGTCGGCTGTCATCCTGCCTGGCAACCGTCGCGCGACGGAACATCGGTCGCGTTCGAAGTGGACGATTTCGACGGCACTTACGAGAAACTAAAATCGCGCGGTGTCACGTTCGACGGAGAGAAAACAGAAACGCCGGTTTGCTGGATGGCGCAGTTCCGCGATCCGGACGGAAATAAGCTTTTGATTCACAAAAGAAAAAAATGACGAAGCACGAATTTCGAATGTCAAAGGAATGATTAAATGACGAAGCACGAAAACAACATCGATATTGCAGAACAGCGCTTGGTGATTCGAGCTTTGCCATCCATTCGTCATTCGTCATTCGTCATTGGTCATTCTCACCATGTCTGTATTGGTTGATAAAAACACGCGGCTCGTGGTTCAGGGGATTACTGGCAGCGCCGGCGCTTTTCATACGCGGCAGTGCATCGAGTACGGGACGAATGTCGTCGCAGGAGTTACGCCGGGAAAAGGCGGACAGAACTTCGACGACAAAATTCCGGTGTTCGACACGGTTTGGGAAGCGAAGCAGAAAACTGACTGCAACGTGTCGATGATTTTCGTGCCGGCGGCGTTCGCGGCCGACTCGATTCTCGAAGCGGTCGACGCGGATCTCGATCTTGTCGTCTGCATCACCGAAGGAATTCCGGTGATGGACATGATGCGGGTCAAAGCGCAGATGCGCGGGAAACGAACGCGACTGATCGGACCAAACTGTCCGGGAATCATCACGCCCGGCGCGTGCAAGATCGGCATCATGCCGGGTTATATTCACAAAGAGGGAAAGGTTGGTGTGATCTCGCGCTCAGGCACGCTCACCTACGAAGCGGTCTGGCAACTGACATCGCGCGGTTACGGCCAATCGACTTGTATCGGCATTGGCGGCGACCCGATCGGCGGTCTTTCCCATCTTGATGCGGTGAAACTTTTCAACGACGACAAAAATACCGACGCGATGATTTTGATCGGCGAGATTGGCGGCTCCGCTGAAGAAGAAGCCGCGGCGTGGATCAAAACAAATTGCCAGAAACCGGTCGCGGCGTTCATCGCGGGAATGACTGCGCCGCCGGGGCGACGAATGGGTCACGCCGGCGCGATTGTGTCCGGCGGAAAAGGAACAGCCTCCGGAAAAATCGAAGCGTTGAAAGCCGCCGGCATCGCCGTCGCCGAAACGCCGGCAACCATCGCCGACACATTGATCGCGCGAATTAAGAAATAGATCCGTCCGCGTTCATCACGACGGATGCTCGGCTGTCTTGGCGAGCACGGCGTCGACGTCCGAGACGAACGCAGGAATGAAGCCCGTATTTTTGGCGTTATGCCACCAGGTCCCGCCACGAGGCGTCGTGAGCAGGCCGCACAGAAATGCCCCAGCCGTCGCTTCGAAAGTCCCCTTTGGAAAGACACCGCGTTGCGTTCTGTCCCAAATGTGGAAAGACGCCCAGGCGTATTCCTGCAGCATCTGCTCCAGTCTCAGCTGATCGGCAGCATCCAACGCGCGCTCTCCGCTAAGGCCGCTGGTCATGAGCTCGGCAATGTCGCGGTTCTGGGCGATTGCCTGACGAAGCACCGTCCATTGCTCCATGGTGGAATTGTGCTCGTTACGCTCAAGCGCGGCCGTGTTGTGTTTGATCTGTGAAGCGAGAAAGATCAAAGACACGATCACGCCGATCGAGGCAACAATTTGCGCGAGATAAGACAATTGTTCGAACGACATAGGTTTCAACTTTCAACAAGTAGTAGCTAACGACACCAAGATGAGCCATGCCGGATGTTCCATAGACCTAACGAGAACAAGATGAGCGACGGCGGACACGGGTGCGCGCTGCTCGCGGTGAAAGTGTGGAAGTCATCTCAAAAGTGAATCGCGGAGCGGTCCGGCGTTCGCTCCATCGCATGGTTAGGCGTTCATGTGAAAAGTCCTACAATCCGGGTGACCGTTAGCGCCGCCAACCCAAGACGGTGAACCAATCGTTGCTGCCAGCTAATAAGTAACACTGGAACGCCCAATCGAACCACAAAGACGGCCGCGATGTGAGCATGCGAAAAACCAAAAAAATTGCCCCGGGCGAAGTTGTAGGAAAGGCTGATCACAGGCGGAATCAACAGGACACCGATGAGCACTCGACTGTGCGCCATGTAATAGTCCTCCAAAGACGCCCAGGTGTCTTGTTCCCGCGGAAGCATTGCCTGGCTAACGAAGACATAGGGCAAAGTGATGCCGATAGAAACTAGGATTGGCCAGGGCCCAATGGTCAAGACGCTACGCGCTTCCCAGGCTGACATCCATTGATGGGCGACACTGAACAGGATAAAGAGCCCCAATAAGATGGGCGATATTCCGACGACCATATCCTTTCGCCCGCGCCACATATCGGCGAAGCCCGTCGCCACCCTCGCAACCGCGAGACCCAGTAAGAGGCTCTGAAAGGAGAAAAGGAAGTCGAACCCGCTCATATCTCTCTATCCTGACCGTCTAACGAGGACAAGCTCAGCCACCGCTGACGAGAGCGAGCTTTCTCATTTCCTTGCTACTTTCTAATTTCACGTTTGTAATTTTCTTGCCGGCCAGCGGTTGGCTGCAGCGCTCGGTTAGGCCGTTATTGTGTCACCTGGCTTTAAGTCCGTCACGAAAAGCGATGGATTCCAATTCGACCCGCACAGCATCCTCGATCGGAATCACCGGACGCGCCTCAAAAACAAACGCAGGCAGCATCGAGCAGAACTTATGGACCGCCGTCGGATCATCACAATCTAGCATCATATACCCTCCCCAATCACCCACTCGAATCACGAACAACTCGATCTTGAAATTGGCGGGGGCCTTCCATTGCGTGAAAACCTCCAGAATCCGCTTCTGGGCATTCTCGTATTCTATCGGTGAGCCTTGTGGGCGTTCGGACCAGGTGAGCATGTATTTCATGGTTGTCGTATTTTGTTGAGTTGCTTTTTCAGAATTAAGAGCGCCGAGTCGGCCTAACGAGAATTAGACGAACATTCGTAATATAAGGCGAACATTTTTCCGTCTAACAGGATTCAGGCGAGACGGAGCGATCATTCCGTTGCCGGTTCGGGCGCGTCGAGGTTTCCGCAGGGCAAGTGCGCGGCTTTCCAGTCCATCGCCATTTGAATCCGGGCGCGGCCGCTTGGATGATCGAAGAAAATAAATTCTTCGAGCGGCGTCGGGTCGAGTTTGCGATAAGCCCCGAGTTTTAGCGCGACCTTCGCTTCGCCGTCAGGTTCCCGTGAAGTATTGATCCCGAATTGGTCGGCTTCGCGCTCGGCCTCGCGCACGATTGAGTTGAGAACTGGAGTCATTAGAAACGCGAACGTCGCGAAGATTAAAACTAACAACGGAAATCCGGTGGGATCGGCAATGCCGCGGACATCCCAACGTTGTCCCCAGCGCCGCAGCGCCCAATCAAATGCGACCCGCGCAATTCCGAAACCAAAGAGCGCGACGACGCCGAAATAAATGGTGAGCTTGGCGCCGTGATTGAGCACGTAATGACCCATCTCGTGTGCCATCACCGCGCGGATCTCCGGAAGCGTGCATTGCTTCAGAAGATTATCGTTCAGAGCGATGCGGGTTGTGCCGAGAAGACCGGAGACATTGGCGCTCACGCGCGTTGTTTGACGGGAGGCGTCGACTTCGAAGACCTGCTTCACTGGAATTTCGTTGGCCTGCGCCATGGCCAGAATCGAGTCGCGAATTTTCGCGTCGGCGAGCGGCTTGTAAGTGTTGAAGAGTGGTTCGACGTAAATTGG
>JBEEHZ010000039.1:0-8415 GCA_041167705.1 Verrucomicrobiota bacterium
CAAAAGAAATCGGTTGGCGGCCGCTCCCGCAAAAAAACCTGGTCGGTCAAGGAAACCGATCTGGTTCTTTTTACCCGCCAGCTCGCCACCATGATCGAGGCCGGCATTTCGTTGGTCCAAGGATTGACCGCGCTTTACGACCAGTGCGATCCCAAACGCCAGCGCAGTCTGCGCCACGTCGTGAGCGACGTAACTACGCGTGTGCAAGGCGGAGAAACATTTCACGAATCGATCGCAAAACATCCGCGCGTTTTTAATCGACTCTTCGTCAGCATGGTGAAAGCCGGTGAAAGCGGCGGTTTGCTCGCAGAGATTTTGGAGCGCCTCGCCGGATTTCTCGAAGCCAGCGCCCGTTTGCGCAAGAAGGTCAAATCAGCGATGACGTATCCGGTCATCGTGGTTTGCATCGCCTTCGCGATCACTACGTTTTTGATCGTCCGAGTCGTACCCATCTTCGGCGAGATCTTCAAGGATTTCGGCGCAAAGCTGCCCGCGCCGACCCAGTTCCTGATAGACGTCAGCGATTTTGTCCGTGGCGAGTGGTATTTCCTCCTGGTCGGAATTGGCTCCGTGTTTTTCGGGATCCGTACCTTTCTGCGCTCAAAGCGCGGCAAGCAATTCTCCGACCGCTGGAAATTGAAGCTGCCGGTGTTCGGCCCGCTCGCGCACAAGATTTGCATGTCGCGTTTCGCGCGCACCTTTGCACAGCTCATCCGCAGCGGCGTACCAATTTTGGAAGTGTTGGAAATCGTCGGTGGCACCTCCGGTAATCACGTAGTGGAAGAGAGCATTAAGGGTGTGGCTGAAGATGTCGAAAAAGGCGACAACCTGTCCGTCGCGATGTCGAAGGAATCGATTTTCCCGCCAATGCTTCTTCGAATGGTCTCGGCGGGTGAAGCCACCGGCAAGATCGATAACATGCTCGAGAAGATGGCTGATTTCTGGGACGAAGAAGTCGAAGCGATGCTCGACGCCCTCACCTCTTTGATTGAACCGATGCTGATCGTTTTCCTGGGCGTGATCGTCGGCGGGATCGTAATCGCCATGTTTCTGCCCATCTTCAAACTGAACGAGGTGGTCTCGCAAAACTCAACCGGGCATTGATTTCCCAAAACAAGAGCTTGGAGAAGCTCGTAGGCAGGGAGGGGGCGGATCGAAAGGTCCGTCCCTTTTCTGCTTTATAATCTGCCCCTTCCCGTTCTCTCCTAGTCTTAATCTAGAAAGAAGACTGGGGCTAAGCGGAAGAGGGAAGGGAGCAAGGCTGCGGCCAGGTCCGCTCGCTTATGGGTGATCGACAAACACCGGCGTCGCCGAGATGTCTTTCGCGTCGAAAGAAAATCCGTGCGAGGTGCGCCGGAGCAATTTCAAAACATCGGCCACGCTTTGCGCGGTGGTAGTGGAATAGAAACGCACCAACCCAACGGTCGTGCGCGTGCCGAACACGGTGATCATGATCGTTTCATCATCGACCGAATTCATGAACATGTGGCTGCCGTTTCCCTGGTGATAAAGAGCGTTGAATTCCACCTCGCCGATGCGCCGCGCGAGCTCGCGTGTGGCGGCAAAAGAGCCGGCAGCCAGCGCTGCAATCACGGTCACGTCCATCACGTCCATGTCGCCGCACTGCGAGATCACGTTGCCGCCGCGATCAATCACTACCGTCAGCTCGGACTCGGTTTTCTTTAAAAAATCACCGAGCACACCATCGAGCATGGCCACATCTTCGATTGTTAGAACCGGAATTGCGTTCATGCAGAAAGCTTTTGCGTTTGCGCTGCGGTCGGTTCAACCGGGATCGCCACTGGCAAGGGCGCACCTTGTGGCGCCTCGCTCTGCTTACTGAATTTGTGGAGAAGAATCTGGGAGACTGCGTTCAGGGCCGCGAACACGTTTTGCCCACCGCTCGAAATCACTTCGAAACTTTGCAACCGCTTCTTTCGGTTGTTCAAAACGTATTCCATGTAATTGACCGGCGCGATGCTAGGGAGGTCGCGCTTATTGTACTCAAGCACACACGGGATTTCGTCGATCGCCATGTTTTGGAGCGCGAGGTTGTCGCTTAGATTTTTGAAGCTCTCGACATTCTCTTCCATTTTTTCCCACTGCGAATCGGCCACAAAAACAATCCCATCCACGCTCCGCAGCACCAGTTGCCGGGTCGCGTTGTAAATGACCTGGCCGGGAACAGTATAGAGTTGAAACTTAGTCACGAATCCCTTGATCACGACCGCGTTCAGCGGGAGAAAATCGAAAAAGAGCGTGCGCTCGGTCGCAGTCGCAAGCGAAACCAGGTCGCCGCGGTTCAGCGGATTAATCCGCTGATGAATATAATTGAGGTTCGTCGTCTTGCCGCACAACGCCGGACCATAGTAAACAATTTTGAACTGAATCTCGCGGCTCGCGTAATTAATGATCGACATGAGGCGTCTCCGTCTGCGCGTAAGCGCGCGAAAGTTTCTCCACTAGTTCGGCAATTTGCGTCCGAGTTCCCGGGGGCAACGAGCCCTCAGTATGCAGTGCCGTGAGGCAAATGTTTCCCCGTGCGAAAAAGCTTACCGCCGAGCCGTTCGTATACAGCGTTACCGCCGTAAGCGAGCCGAGCTTCGTTTCGCGGACGTGTTGAGTGATTCGCTCCAGCAATGGGGGCGCCATCGCGCACAAACCTTCGGCCGCGATTTCCTCAGGCAATTCTCCGGCCAAACTTAGACCATCCGAAAATGTGATTGCACACGCTTTGACGCCCGGCAGTCCGGACGCTTCAGCAACGATTTCTTTCGGGTCGATCTTTTTCTCGACGGCGGGTTCGATGTCGATCTTCGCTTCGACGACTGATTGCCCCGTCGTCTTGTCGGAAGTTTTCTCAGCCGGTGCCTTATCGGCGGCGAGACGTTGCGCGTCCTCTTTTGCTTTGATCGAGAACGGCGTCTCGAAATCGGCGTCGAGCGCGAAATCTTCCTGGTCGTCGCGAAGTTTCAATATTGTCGCCGGCAAATTCTTCAGCACTTCTTCAAGCGGCAAACCGACCGGCGTTTTGGCTTCGTCCACCTGAAACAATCCGCGATGTTTTTCCGGCAACGCCGCCTGGAAAATCTCCGGAGCAATCGATATCCGTCCGCTGGCCAATTGTGTTTCAATCAGTGCGAGCGGCAATGTCAGCCGGTCTTCGTCCGACACCGTACCGACATCCCCATCCAATTGGAAGGCGGGCAGATTTTGGAGCACGACTTTCAACAAAAGCGTTATCGGTGTCTCGTCTTTCGCCGGTGCTGAAATTGTTTCGGGCTTTGGCGCTAACGGTCTCGCGGGCGTTTTGGTCAGCGGCGCTTTTGGTTTTTCGACCGACGGCTGAAACGCGATTTTCGGCAGGTCAGGCGTGAACGGTAAAGGAGTTGGAACGGGCGGCCCGCTGGAGGCTGGAACTCTCTCTGTTGCGGACGCACCCGTTCCATTCGGCGAAACTTCAAAAGGTATACTGCCAGTCCGGCTCGGACTTCTGGGAGATGGCGGCTCGCTCTTCGATTTGAGCTCCGGCGAATAAAGTGAAATGACCGGATGACCCAACGACGTCGATTTCGTCGTTTCCTGCACGATCGCGTCCGGTTCGGCTGCGGCGATTGATTCCGCCGTTGCCGTCTTCATCGGTATCGACGGCAGCGCCGAGGTCTCGATCGGCTCGATTTTCGTTCCGAAACGCTCCGAGTCCTGGATTGTCGCCTTCAGAATCGGCGTATCGAGTTGGGGCACTGCTGGATCGCGCAGCTGATCGCTGCGGACATTCGCGCTCTTGAATTGCTCGAGCACTTTTTCATACGGCAGTGCGACGCGCGTTTCGTCGTCGGGTCGGACATTGCGCAAAAATATTTCGGGCACCTGTTGATAAAGACTGGGGAGCGAAATGGTCGGGTTCTGCTCCGGCATTCCTTTTTCGATTTCGGACGCCTTCAATGAAACGCGCGCGCTCGCGTCCAGGATCTCGACCGGCTTGATGTATCCCGCCGGGACGCGATCGATGAAATCTGCGATCCGCAACGAGATAGCGCGCTCCAGTTTCGGTTCGAGGGCTCGCGCGAGAGCTGGCGGAAGATGGCTCGAGTGCCCTCTTTTTGGTGAAGCTGTTATTCTGCGTGCGCCGAGTTCGAGCGGCGGTGTACTGGTTCGAGCCGACGTTGCGCCGGCCGCGCTTCGAAATGGATCCGGCGGCGAAAATGAGCGCGTCGCGTGTGGCAACACCGTTTTGCTCAGACGTTCGCTCGCGGGTTTCTTCACGACTCGCGTCGGAATTGCAGGCGCGGGCGGTTCCGCGGTCGCAGATGCAAAGCGTCCGGTAAGTTTTTTGAAAAGATCGAGAAACGGAATCGTCATCGTCTAATGGTCCTCCGCCGTTACGCGCCACACTTCTTCGAGCGTGGTTATGCCTTCGAGTGCTTTTTCAATTCCGACCATCCGCAAAGTTTTCATTCCTTCGGTGACCGCCTGATTTTTGATCACCGCAGCTGACGCGCGTTTGATGATCAAACGCCGGACCGCTTCGCTCACCGGAAGCGCTTCAATTATTGCCGCACGACCGAGATAGCCGCGCCCTTTACAACGGTCGCATCCAGTTCCTTGGTAAAAAACTGCGCTTTTGTCCGCCAAGCCGAGCTTCTCGATCAATTCCGGTTCGGGAACGAACTCTTCCTTACAATTGGTGCAGATGCGCCGAACCAGTCGTTGCGCGCACGCCATCAGGATCGAGCTGGAAATTAAAAACGGCTCGATCCCCATGTCGTCGAGACGGGTGACGGCGCCGGCGGCGTCGTTCGTGTGCAGCGTGCTCAACACCTGGTGACCGGTCAACGCCGCCTTCACCGCGATGTCGGCGGTTTCGTTGTCGCGAATTTCACCGACCATCACGATGTCCGGGTCCTGACGAAGGATCGAACGCAGGGCGGACGAGAAATCGAGGCCGATGTCGCTGCGCACGGCAACCTGATTGATTCCGGACAGCTCGTACTCGATCGGGTCTTCGACCGTCACGATGTTGTATTGGGGGCTGTTTAATTCCTGGAGCACCGAGTAAAGCGTGGTCGTTTTACCGGAACCGGTTGGACCGGTGACGAGAATCATTCCATGCGGCGCATCGATCGCTTTGCGGAATTTTGACAGCGTATCCGCGTCCATTCCCATCTGGTCGATGTTCGTGCCCAACGAGGACTTATCGAGGATACGAATGACGATTTTTTCGCCGTGGGCCGTGGGCAGGATCGAGATACGGAGATCGATTTCTTTTCCGAGCACACGAATCCGGAACCGGCCGTCCTGTGGAACGCGCCGTTCGGCGATATTCAGTCCCGCCAGAATTTTGATGCGCGACGTGATCGCGAGCTGCAACGCTTTCGGCGGCGACTCCGCCGGAAGCAATTCGCCGTCGATTCGGTAGCGAAGCTTGAGCGTGTTGTGAAACGGCTCGATGTGAATGTCGGACGCCTTTTCTTTCACCGCCTGCGCCAGGATTAAATTGACGATCTTGATGACGGGCGCGTCTTCGCTGTCGTGCGCCAGACGGTCGAGGTCGATCTCTTCGCGCCTGTTCGCATGAACCTCGACGGCCTCGGCGGTCTGCGCGGCTTCTTCCGCGACCTTCTTCATCACCTGACTCATGTTGCCGCCATGCGAGCCGCTGAGCGCGTCGGCCACCGCGCGCTCGGTCGCGATCATCGGAACGATCTCGAGTTGAACACGCCGTTTCAGGTCGTCGACCGCGAGCACGTTGGTCGGGTCGGCCATCGCCACAAAAAGTTTTCCGTCCAGGCGCGCGATCGGCACCAGCCGGTTCGCTTTCGCCATTTCGCGCGGCACCAGCGACATCACTTCTTCCGGCACGTGCAACCGCGAGAGATTCACCGGCGGCGTATTCAGGCAACGGCCCATGCTGAAGACCATGTCCTGCTCGGTCACGAACTGCCGGTCGGTCAGAATTTTTAGCAACCGGCCGCCTTCGGATTTCTGAATGCCTATGGCTTCCTCGAGTTGATTCGGTAGAAGGAGACCCTCCTCGATCAACACGTCCGCGATCCGTTCGCCGAAAGATTTACTTCTCATGAACGGTTACGCCCGGGACTCGAGCCGATAGATGGACTGCAAACTTTTCACAATGGCCGACGGCCGCGCCAGGTACCACGAAACTGTGTAATCGACCGATTGCTGGACCGCGTCGCGTCCGGCGGAATCAAACGGATTGCAGCACGCCACCATCATGGTGCGGCTGACCAGGTCGAACGGAACAAACAGCCGTCCGAGCGTGAGAACTTCCGGCAACATCGGCGCGATCTGCCGGTCGGTGTCGTAATATTCCAGCGGGACGTAGGCGAATTTTGTCCGGTCGATTAACGCCGAGAGCACGGCGTCGACCTGCGCTGGGTTGTCCTTGCAAAGCTCCTCCAGCATCGAGACCGCCATCGCCTGGCCATTCAAATCTTTGTTGGCATTTTTCACCGCTTCGTGCGCGGCGTTCACGTGCTCTTCGGGAAAGAGCTGCTGCACGATCAAAAATTTCGCGAGATGATCGTCGCCGCGTTCGTGCAAATTCGTGATCCGACCCAAACCTTTGCCACGCGTAGGATCGACATCGATCAACGCCCCTTCCACGGTCGGCGAAATCAGCGAACCGTCGTTGCGCGTAAACGGACTGCTCACCAGACCGCTCGTCTGCATTGATTTGTCTTTATCGATGATCGCCTGGCCGGATGCCTGCAAACGCGACTCGATTTCGCCCAGCATTGCGAGGATTTCTGGCGCATTCGGCTCGCGGGTCAGGATCATTTCGCACTGCTGGAGCGCGGGCGTGTAGGAGCCGGCGTTGAAATATGCTTCCGCCAGTTTTCGTGAGGTCCGGAGCGCGTCGTCGTGGCGCCCGATTTTGGTGTAAGCCTCCCTCAGAATCTCGAGCGATTGATAATCCTCGGGCTGTGTTTGAGTGATCGCCTCAAACATCTCGATCGTTTGGAGGATTTGGCTATGCTCCTCAGCAGAAAGCGCGTGTTCCAGCACGCTGGACTGTAAAAGCTAGAAGCATGCCCCTACGCCTCCGGAACGGGCATTTTCCCTCTTAAATCTGCGAATTTCTCAATCCTGATAAAGGCTTACACCCCAGGTATTTAAAATCGAGGATTATGCGGATCATTCGAATTCCGGCTGATCTCTCCGCCCAATCCGTGGCTCGTCACAGCTCCCTGATCACTCATCATCAAACATCAACTCGCAAACCAGAAAATTCTGTCCTCTGTCTTTTGCTTTTCGTCCTCTGTTTTCTGTCCTCTGTTTCGTATTTCGCGATCTCTTTGTTTTTCTACTTCATACTTTCTAATTTTTTCTTTTTCGCCTTATACTTTTTCCGTGCTTCCGGTCGGCAATCGATCCGCATTTCGCAATTCGCAATTCACATTTCGAGAAGGCTTCACCCTTCTCGAACTCCTCGTCGTCATCGCCATTATCGCGGTGTTAATGGTCCTTGTTGCACCAGCGTTTACCAGGATCAAAACGGGTAACGACACCACGACCGCAGCGTACGCCATCACGGGCGCACTCGAACACGGACGTAACTACGCTATGGCAAACAACACTTATGTCTGGGTTGGTTTTTACGAAGAAGACATGACCGCTAGCGGACCAACGACGGCAACCCCGCCGTACTCAGGCAAAGGACGTGTTTTGCTCGCCACAGTTTTCTCTACGGATGGAACGAAAATCTATGATGACACCGATCCAATTGCTCCACTTCCGCCAACTCGGATTAAGCCACTTGGAAAACTGATCAAGATCGAGGGCATTCATATCACGGATATTGGCGCTCCTGCGTCGCCAGGATCCTCAGATACTCTCGATGGCCGACCGGACTGGCCTTACACTTATGCGGCCGGCATCACTGCAGATCATTTCAACCGCATCAGCAGCGAAAGTGCGGATACAACACGATTCGCCTTCACAGTCCAAAAGTATACATTCTCCAAAACTGTGCGCTTTAACCCGCGCGGAGAGGCAAACCTCAATAGCACGTACTCATTGAAAAATGGCGCCGAGCTTGGCCTCAAACCGACGCACGGGACTGCGATCGACAATGCCAGCCCTAATCTTATCGCGGTTCAATTCGGCGGAGTTGGCGGCAACTTCAAAATTTATCGTCGTTGAACGTGCTCGGTGATCGGCAACACGGCTTTTCTCTCATTGAGGTGACGCTCGCTCTTGGCGTCGCCGCGATTTCGTTGCTTGTCATATTCAGTTTGCTTCCCGTCGGTCTACAAACAAATCAGCGCTCGATAGGGCAAACTGCATCCGCGGATATCTTGTCGTCAGTTGTTGCCGATCTACGCGCGACGCCGGTAACAAATCCGCGCGGTGGGTCCATCACTTCGAATCAATTCGGAATCAGCATTCCGG
>JBEEHZ010000040.1:0-4008 GCA_041167705.1 Verrucomicrobiota bacterium
GCAAGCTCGCGGCTGGCCGGAAATTCAGTCTGGCCGGCACGTTCTGATTTCCGCGCCGACCGGTTCAGGCAAAACGCTGGCCGCGTTTCTCGCGTCGCTCGACCTCTTGTTTCGCGAAGGTGTGGCGAGCAAATTGCCGGACGAGACGCAAATCGTTTACGTGTCGCCGCTCAAAGCGCTGAGCAACGACATTCGCAAGAATCTCCAGGAACCACTCGCGGGACTTCTCGCTTTGCTCCGGGAAAATGGCAGTCGAGAGATCGATGTCCGCGCTGAAGTGCGCACTGGGGACACGACTGCGGCCCAACGGCAGGCGCTGATCAAAAAACCGCCGCACATTTTGGTTACGACGCCGGAATCTTTGTATCTCCTGCTCACCTCCGAATCGGGCCGAAAAATGTTGGGCACGGTGCGGACTGTCATTCTGGACGAGATCCACGCAGTCGTGGACGATCGTCGCGGCGCGCACCTTGCGCTCAGCATCGAGCGACTCGCCGCGCTCACGAAACAACCGCTTCAGCGCATCGGTTTATCGGCGACGCAAAAGCCGATCGAAGAAGTCGCGCGATTTCTGGTTGGGAGCCGTAATGTCGATGAATCAGGCAACCCTGATTGCGCGATTGTCGACATCGGCCACCGCCGCGAGCTCGATCTCGCGATCGAGATTCCGAAGTCGCCACTCGAAGCGGTGATGTCGAATGAAATTTGGGAGGAGGTTTACCGGCGGCTTGCGCAATTGATCGAGGCGCATCGGACGACGCTCGTTTTCGTGAACACGCGCCGAATGGCCGAACGCGTAACGCATCATTTGAGCGAGCTTCTCGGCGCGGACGCGGTCACATCGCATCATGGAAGTCTTTCCGCGAAATTGCGGCTCGACGCTGAAGATCGTTTGAAGCGAGGTGAATTGAAAGCGCTCGTCGCCACGGCGTCGCTCGAACTTGGAATCGACATCGGTTCGGTCGATCTCGTTTGCCAGCTCGGGACGACGCGTTCGATCGCGACACTTTTGCAACGCGTCGGTCGCGCGGAGCATAAACGCGAAGGTTTGCCGAAAGGGCGAATCTTTCCATTAAGCCGCGATGAGCTCGTTGAGTGCGCAGCTTTGTTGCGATGCGTGCGGCGCGGCGAACTGGATCGATTGTTGATTCCGGAAAAGCCGCTCGACGTTCTGGCCCAGCAAATTGTCGCAGCGACTTCCGGCGAAGATTGGGACGAAAATGAGTTTTTCGATTTGGCTCGCGCAGCGTGGCCTTATCAAAATCTCACTCGCGAAGAATTCGACTGCGTTGTGAAAATGCTGGCCGAAGGTTTCAGCACCAAACGCGGCCGGCGCGCTGCGCTGATTCACCATGATGCAGTTAATCATCGGTTGCGCGGCCGTCGCGGCGCTCGATTGACTGCGCTTACTTCCGGCGGCGCAATTCCAGACAACGCCGACTACCGCGTTGTTCTCGAACCTTCCGACACTTTCGTCGGAACGGTGAACGAAGATTTTGCAGTCGAAAGTTTGGCCGGCGATATTTTCCAGCTCGGCAATGCGTCGTGGCGGATCTTGCGCGTGAACTCCGGCGTCGTTCGGGTCGAGGACGCAAAAGGCCAGCCGCCCGGAATTCCGTTCTGGCTCGGTGAAGCGCCCGCCCGCACGTCCGAACTTTCGCAAGCGGTCTCAAGTTTTCGCAACGAGATCGAACACTTGCTCGGCGATGGCAAAAACGTTTGCGACTGGCTTGTGATTGAAATGCGGTTGCCGCCAGAAGCTGCGCAACAAATCGCCGATTATTTCGCGGACACGTATCGCGCTCTCGGCGCGATTCCTTCACAAAAAACTCTCGTGATGGAGCGATTCTTTGATGAATCGGGCGGGATGCAGCTCGTTTTGCATTCGCCGTTCGGCAATCGAATCAATCGTGCCTGGGGGCTCGCGTTGCGAAAGCGTTTTTGTCGATCTTTCAATTTCGAGCTCCAAGCCGCGGCCACTGACGATTCGATCGTCATTTCACTCGGAACGCAGCACTCGTTTCCGCTCGACGAGGTTTTCCGGTATCTAAATGCGAAGACTGTCCGTGATCTTTTGATCCAGGCGTTACTGGACGCGCCGATGTTTACGATTCGCTGGCGCTGGAACGCCACGCGTTCTCTGGCGGTGCCGAGGTTTCGTGGTGGATCAAAACTCGCCGCGCCGCTGCAGCGAATGGAATCGGAGAATCTTCTCGCTGCAGTTTTTCCCGATCAACTCGCCTGTCTCGAACACATCGTCGGCGATCGCGAGATTCCTAATCATCCGCTGGTGAAGCAGACGATCGACGATTGCCTGACCGAAGCGATGGACATCGATGGCTTGGAAGAAGTCCTGCGCAAGATCGACCATGGCGAGATTCGCTGCATCGCGCGTGATTTGCCGGAGCCGTCGCCGATGGCGTCGGAGATTTTAAACGCGAGGCCGTACGCATTTTTGGATAACGCTCCACTGGAGGAGCGTCGCACCCAGGCTGTCTACACCCGTCGCGCTTCGGAAAGAAACGGGAGCGACGGCCTCGGCATTCTCGATTCAGCAGCGATCGACAAAGTTCAACACGAAGCGTGGCCGGAAGCGACGAATGCGGACGAATTGCACGATGCTCTGATGCTCCTCACGGTCATGACGCGCGATGAAGTGCAACGCACGGTTCATCATGAGGCGAACGGCGCCGGAGTAGAGCAGTTGCTGAACGAGCTGGTCACGGCCAGGCGCGCAACGGAGTTGCGCGTAGGCGAGGAAAGATTTTGGGTCACGGCCGAGCGTTTGCCGATGCTCCAAATAATTTATCCGGACAGCAGGCTGGAACCCGAACTGGTCGCACCGGAATCCGCCCGGCGAGAAAGCTGGGAACGATCGAATGCGATTCGCGAATTGCTTCGTGGACGAATGGAAGTTTCCGGCCCGATCACAGTCTGTGAGTTGGAAAACATTCTGAGTCTCCCGCGAACAGAAATCGATGGCGCGTTGCTGGCGCTCGAAGGCGAAGGCTTTGTTCTCCGCGGAAAATTTCACGCTGACGCGGCGGAACAGGAATGGTGCGATCGCCGTCTGCTGGCGCGAATTCATCGACTCACGATTGATCGGTTGCGCGCGGAAATTCAGCCGGTTTCGGCGCAGGATTTTTTCCGCTTCCTGTTTGCCTGGCAACGCGTGGATGCGGAACATCGGGTGGAAGGTCCGGAAGGATTGCAGTCCGTTTTGGAACAACTCGACGGCTGTGAACTGCCGCTCGCTTCCTGGGAATCGGCCGTCCTGAGTGCGCGCGTATCCGATTACGATCCAGAATGGCTCGATCGACTTTGTTTTTCCGGTCGCGTCGGCTGGGCGCGTCTGAGCTCGCCGCAACATCCGAACGCGCGCGCGACCGCGCCGTTGCGGACAAGTCCGATGGCGCTCTACCAACGCGAAAATCTCGACGACTGGGTTTGTCTTGCGCCCGGCAGATCGACAACGGAGCCGGCGGGAGCCGAGCGACGTGGACGGGAAAGCCCGAGAGGGTTTGCGAGCGGGGACGCCAGCAAATCAATCGAACTCTCGGTTGCAGCTCGAAGCGTGCGGGACGCGCTCGGCGCCGGTGGTGCCTTATTTTTTCCAGAATTGGTCCGAAGAACTGGTTTGTTGCCGTCGCAAGTTGAAGAAGCGCTTTCAGAACTGGCGGCTTTGGGTTTTGTTACGTCCGACAGTTTCGACGGCTTGCGCGCGCTGCTGGTTCCGTCAAACAAACGGCCAACGTTTGGGCGGAACGAAGGAAAACGCCGGCGAAAAACAAATCTGGCCAGTATCGAATTCGCCGGACGCTGGTCTTTGATCAGAAAGGAGCCGACGCTTGAATCCAATGGCGCAGGTTCGGCTCATCGCGATGCCGCTGTCGAAAAATTCGCGCGCGTATTGCTGCGACGTTACGGCGTGGTCTTTCGTCGCTTGCTTGAACGCGAGAGTCTGGCCGTAACTTGGTACGAGTTCGGTCGAATTTATCGCCGGTGGGA
>JBEEHZ010000041.1:0-3773 GCA_041167705.1 Verrucomicrobiota bacterium
ATGACCCGGAGATCACGCTGGAAGAGCTGATGAAGCATGTGAAGGGGCCCGATTTTCCGACGGGTTGCGCGATCTGCGGCATTGCGGGCGTAAAACAATATCTCGAGACCGGACGCGGCAGCATGAAAGTGCGCGGCAAAGCCGGCGTCGAAGAAATCAAAGGCGGGAAAGAACAGATCGTCATCACGGAGATTCCATACAATGTGAATCGCGCTACGCTGGTCGAGCGTATCGCCGATCTCGTGAACGAAAAAGTTCTGGGTGAGATTACGGCGGTCCGAGATGAGTCGGATGAAAACACGCGCGTGGTGATCGAGCTCAAGCGCGACGCGAATCCGAAGATCGTCATCAACAATCTTTACAAGCACACCGCGATGGAAAGCTCGTTCGCGGTCATCATGCTGGCGATTGATCACGGGCGTCCGAAATTGCTGCCACTCAAGGATGCGAACGCGGCTTACATCGAACATCGGCGCGAAGTCGTCTTGCGTCGGACCCGGTTTGAATTGCGCAAAGCCGAAGAACGCGCCGAGACTCTCGAAGGTTATCTCATCGCGCTCGGTAATCTGGATGAATTCATTCGGATCATTCGCGGATCAGCCAATCGCGAGGAAGCACGAATTAAACTGCTCGCATTCGAGTTCACGAAGAAGCAGGTCGAGCAGCTCGGCATTCTCATTCGCAATCCCGCGCGCCTGACGGATGGCCGCTACGCCTTCAGCGAGCACCAGGCCAATCAGATTCTCGATCTGCGTTTGTATCAATTGACAGGTCTCGAGCGCGACAAGATCGACAACGAATACAAGGACTTGATCAAAACGATTCAGGACCTGCGCGACATTCTGGCCAAGGAGCAGCGCGTTTTCACGATCATCAAGAAAGAGCTGCACGAGCTTCGCGATAAACATGGTTCACCGCGCCTGACTCAATTCGCCGTGGATGAAGGCGAGATCAACATGGAGGATCTCATCGCCAACGAAGGTTGCATCATCAGCATCACCCACGGCGGCTTCATCAAACGCACCGCGGTGAGCGCGTTCCGGGCGCAGCGCCGCGGCGGCAAAGGCGTGATCGGCATGACCACGCGCGAGGGGGCGACGGAAGAAGAGGAAGGCGATTTCATTGAACATCTCTTCACCGCAACCACGCACGACTACCTGATGTTCTTCACGGAGTCGGGACGCGCCTACGTGGAAAAAGTTTACGAGATCCCGGAGATGGGTCGCGCCGCCAAAGGCCGGTCGATTGCCAACATTCTTCAATTGCGACCAGAAGAAAAAATCGCTGCCACCATTCGAATCCAATCAAAGAAATCGGGCGTTGGCCCGAGTGCGGTCGACCAAACCTGGGACGAAAATCTCCACATCGTTTTCGTAACTCAATCCGGCATCGTCAAGAAATCGAACCTTTCCGATTATCGAAATGTTCGGAAAGGCGGCATCATTGCCATTCAAATTGAGAAAGGTGATCGTTTGATCGACGCCAAGCTCACCAACGGAAATAACGAGCTCGTCCTGATCACGAAAGAAGGAATGAGTCTGCGCTTTCATGAAGAACAGCTGCGCGACCAGGGCCGAAACACGGTGGGTGTTTGGGGAATTCGGCCCGACAAAAAAGATCGGGTGATTGCGATCGCGATTGTCGATCCAAACTCAATGCTTCTCGTCGCCGGTGAGAACGGGATCGGCAAACGCACGACGTTCGATGATTACCGCAAGCAAAAGCGTGGCGGCAAAGGAATCATCACGATGAAAACCGGCGCGAAGACCGGGGATGTGGTCGGCGCCCTCACCGTGCGCGAAACGGACGAGATCATGTTGATCACGACAAAAGGTCAAATGGTACGAACGCGGGTCAAAGAAATCCGGGAAACCGGACGCAACACAATGGGCGTGAAATTAATGGACCTGCGCAAAGGCGAAAAATTGCAGGCCGTCGCGCCGGTGGTCAGTCAGGCGGAAGAAGAAGCTCAGACTGAAGAAACTCCGACGCCGGAGAAAGCCTAAAAAAGTAAGGGCACGCGGTCGCATGCCCTTCTCTCGTTGCGGGAAGAAAAACTTCCGACTAGTAGCGCGTGGTCGTGGTCTGCGTCGCCGATGTCGGCTCCTGCACTCTCGTCTCGCGAGTCGTTGTTGTGGTCGTCTGAGTCGTTGGCTCGTCGTGAGCGCAGGAACTCAGGAACGCAGCAATCAGGAGCGAAAATAAAGGAATAAGAAGTTTTTTCATAGTGTGAATCATCGTTGCTTAATTAGTTCGCTCCAAGCCTTTTCGACAGATGTAAATTTTCTTGTAGCCGCTTCGCTCTGCGAAGCGCGCACGTCGCCCAGAGGGCCACGGCTACAGCGCGATCTTGCTGCGTTGCTTCTTCAACTCACCGCGTTTTCGTTTCGACTCTAGAATTCTTCGCTTCAGTGCAGCAGGCCGAGCCGATTTGCGTCGCCTGGCTTTTTCCCTCTCGCCGATTTCGGCAGCGCGACGCTTACGGCGCGTTTCTGCAATCGCGTCGAGCAGACGCTCCCGCGCGAGCTTCCGGTTCTGCGCCTGCGAACGCGAATCTTGAACCGTTACGCTGATGCCGCTTGGTTGATGCCGCAGCGTCACCGCGGTGGCGACCTTATTTACATTCTGGCCACCCGGTCCGCTTGATCGCGCAAAGGTCTCCTTTAGATCGACATCGCGAATGCCGAGCCGCGCCATGCGTTCCGCGACCGAGTTTGTTGCCATTTGCTCGACAAAATAGACGAGCTTCGCGAGTAATCGGCAACCGGCTTTATTGCGCGGCGGCAACACGCGGCGGCGCTTTGCCCGCGAAGATGGCATCGAGGTCGGCCAGGACTTTTTGGGGACCGACGTCCTGCGAGCTAGAGATGACCTTGCCGGTGGAATCGACCAAAACGAGAGACGGAATTCCGTTACCTGCACTTTTGGCGAGCACTTCCTTCTCTTTCAGTTTGCTGTAATCGATCGCGAGCCAGGGCATCTTCTGCTCCTGCATGTACTTTTCCATTGCGAAGAGCGATCGGTCACGGCTGTAAAAGACGACCTCGAACTCCGGATGATCGGGCGCGACACGCTTGTAGTATTCGACCAGTTGCGGTGTGAATTTGCGGCAGGGCACGCACCATTCCGCTGAAAAATAAAACGCGACGAGTTTTTTGTTTGCTAAAGCTGTCTCGTCGGCATGAGCAACGGTGCCATTATGCAGTTGAACCAGGTCCTCTTTGAGGAATTGCAAAACCGCGTCGGTGCCGCCCGCATTCAGATTGGTGGGCTTCGCGCTGCGTTCGCGGACGAGGCGCGCCTGATAAGCCGCGTCGGATTTGCGAGCCGCTTCTGCTTGTTCGATCCGGCGTTGCTCGCTGGCGGCCATTTGTTCTTGCATGGCCGCCGTTTTTTCCGGCGACAATGAATAGATCCCGCTTTTCAAGGCGCCGATCAATTCCGCGGAGGCGCCGGCTTTGACCAGCGCTTTCTCTTTGGCTTCATCGACGGTGTCGGCGAAATGCCGGGTCGATAATTCAAGCATCAACGAGTTGCTCGAATAGCCGGAGCGAAGCATCAGACCGATCTCGCTGACGGTGAGCGGCAGTTGCCCTGCTTGGGCCGCAAAAGCGAGAAGCAAAAATCCCAGATAAACCCAGCGACGCATGCATCTTAGCCAGCAAGGTCTGGGCCGGACTGATAGTTAAAAAGTCACTCGCCTCCTCCTACGGATGGGTACAATCAGTGACCAAAAAGCAGTCCGATTTGTTCCCGATATTCCGGTTTTGATT
>JBEEHZ010000042.1:0-2539 GCA_041167705.1 Verrucomicrobiota bacterium
GGCTCGGATTTGCGCGGGTGATGAATCCACAAAGGTACGCGGACACGGCCAGATTGACTCAGTTGCAGCCATTCGATCTCGCACGGACTCCCGTGATTTTCGTTCACGGCTTGCAGGAAACGCCGGCAAGTTGGACACCGATGATTGACTCCCTTCGTAATGACCACTGGCTCAGGGAGCATTATCAATTCTGGGTTTACAGTTACCCCAGCGGTTATCCGTATCCGTACTCAGCTGCGCTGTTCCGCCAAGATCTCGATGGAATCGATCGCGCGTTTCCCAACCACAAGCGCGTCGTGCTCATTGGCCACAGCATGGGCGGAATGATTTGCCGGTTAATGATCACCGACGCAGGCGACAAAATCTGGCGCGACCTTTTTGGGACGTCTCCGGCCAAAACGCCGTTGGCGGGTGACGGGCGCAAACTTCTCGAAGAGTCGCTCGTATTCAATCATCGGCCGGACGTTCAACGAGCGGTATTCATTTCAACACCGCATCGGGGCAGCAGGTTCGCGTCCAGCTGGATTGGACGGATTGGTTCAGGTCTCGTCAGAACTCCCCGCCTCTTCACCGCGATTTACCAGGAAATGAAACCGCTTCTGGTCGACGATCCCACCGCCGCGGCGTTCAAACGCATGCCGAATAGCGTCGACACGCTCGAGCCTAACGACCGGTTTGTGCTCGCGGTAAACAAACTTCCCGTAACCCCGGGCATTCCATATCACTCGATCATGGGAGACCGCGGCCGCGGCGACACACCAAATAGCTCCGATGGCGTCGTTCCGTATTGGAGCTCTCATCTCGAAGGTGCAAAGTCGGAATTAATCGTGAATTCGGATCACGGCGCCCAATTTAATCCGGATGCAATTCGAGAAGTGGAACGAATTTTAAAGGCCTATCCTTAACCCGAAGTATGATTATCCCGCGAATAAAATTTCTGCTGCTCGCCGGATTTCTTGGCATTGCGATCCAGTTTGCACGCAGCGCGGAAAGACCTGCGCTGATCGACCGACCGAACGCCGACTCAGGACCGACTCAAATTTCCGTCGCCATTTGGTTTGTCGATGTCAGCAGCATCGACAGTGCGCAGCAAAACTTCACCGCCGATGTCGTCGTCGTTTTGCGATGGAAAGATCCTCGTCTGGCGCACACCGGTAGTGGAGTAGCGCTCTATCCTCTCGACCAGATCTGGAATCCGCGGGTAGTCGTCGTGAATGAAACAAATTCGATCAGTCATAGATTTCCCGATTCGGTCGAAGTCGCCGCTGATGGCACAGTCATCTATCGTCAGCGCCTTGTCGGCTCCTTCACACAGGCTCTGGTTTTGAAATCGTTCCCTTTCGACAAGCAGGTGTTCCGTGTGCAACTGGCCGCCGTTAAATACAGCCCGAGTGAGGTTAGTCTTGTCCCGGATGAGAAATGGATTGCGGCTGGCATCAAACAGGCAGCTGGAATCTCGCCATCAATAACCCTTCCGGATTGGACCGTTGAGAAATGGGAGGTGAAACGACTCGTGTATACGCTCGCGCCTGGGCTGGAGAATTCGGCGTACGCCGTCGAGTTCACCGCGTCGCGCAACGTGCAGCACTACATTTTGAAGGTGATCCTTCCGCTGGTCCTCATCGTAATGATGTCTTGGGCCGTCTTCTGGATCGATCCAGTCACGTCCAACTCGCAGATCAGCATCGCGGTTACATCGATGCTTACACTGATCGCTTACCGTTTTGCGGTTGATAGCCAACTGCCGCGTCTGCCTTATATGACGCGCCTCGATTCCTTTTTTCTAACGAGCACGTTACTCGTCTTTTTTTCCCTGATCGAGGTCCTGGTGACGACGATCCTGGATAACAAACAACAGACAGAACGAGCCAAGAAAATTGATCGATATTGCCGCGTAATCTTCCCTGTCATTTTCGCCATCGCTTCGATCGCGATCTTTGTTAAGCCGCGCGACTAGGGAAAGGTTGCCTCTAAACGCCGGCGGTTCCGACCGCGATAAAACCTTTCCAGTTCCGCATCCGGAACGCGAGAATCATAAACAAAACTCCGGAAACAATCGCCCAGGCGCCGATCCACCAGATCAAGGCGAGCGCGCCGACAGCGGGTTTTAACAAGAGTAGGATGCCGAACACGACCGAGGCAATTCCCGCCAACACGAGGAGCCATTCGTTGGCAATGACCTTGCGCAATCTGACCGCGGCCACGAGTTCCATAACGCCGGTCGCGATCGCCCAGGCGGCGATCAGAATTAACAAACCGAGTGCAGTAATTCCGGGCATTACGAAAGCGAGCAATCCCGCGAGGATTCCAAGTAGCCCTCCCAAGATTAAGCTGCCCATTTTCGGATAACCTTTCGGGGTTCTCGCCGCCAAGATCAGCGACAGAATACCATTCACTAGTGCGAATGCTCCAAAGAGCCAGACCAGGGTAATCAACGTTGCGCCCGGCCACATGAACGCCAGGACACCGAACAACAGCGCCACTAAACCGCGCAGAGCGAGCAGCCACCAATTCAGTTTGAGTGTGTGGACAACCGTCA
>JBEEHZ010000043.1:0-5157 GCA_041167705.1 Verrucomicrobiota bacterium
GATGCTCATCGCCGTGACTCGCCTGGTTTACTGAGTTGTAGAGGCGCTTGTGCCAAGCGCCTGTTTGTAAGATTCGGTGCTTCAGAACAAGCACCGCTACAACAAATCGTGTTGTCGAAACATTGACAGTTCGCTGGATTCGCGGTTGAGAGTTAGCCGGTGAGCCGGGTTCTTATTGCCGATGATCAGCGCGATGTGCTGGAAGCGCTCCGGATTTTGCTCAAAGGCGAAGGCCATCAAACTGAGTCGGTCACTTCGATCAGCGGAATTTTCAACGCCTTGCAGCAACGCGACTACGCGCTGCTAATGATGGACCTGAATTATACCCGCGACACTACGTCGGGTCAGGAAGGTCTCGAAGTCATTCCAAAAATCCAGGCGCTCGACAACACGTTGCCGATCGTGGTGATGACGGCGTGGGCGACGATTGATCTCGCGGTCGAAGCGATGAAACGCGGTGCGCGCGATTTCGTTCCGAAACCGTGGGACAACGAGCGGTTGCTCACGATTGTGCGGACGCAAATCGAGCTGGCGAGCGCGTTGCGCAAAGGCCGAAAACTGGAGGCGGCCAACAAGCTTCTCGGGGGAAATGTGCCGAACATGATCGCGGACGCGCCGTCGATGCGGCCGGTGGTCGAGATGATTTCGCGCGTCTCGCCGTCGGACGCGAACGTGCTTATCACCGGCGAAAACGGCACCGGCAAAAGCCTGGTCGCGCAAGCGTTGCACGCCCTCTCGCCGCGCGCATCGCACAGCATGATCACGGTGAACATGGGCGGACTGTCGGAAACACTTTTCGAGAGCGAACTCTTCGGTCACGTCAAAGGCGCGTTCACCGACGCCAAGAGCGATCGTGCGGGACGATTCGAGCTGGCCGACGAAAGCTCTCTCTTCATGGACGAGATCGCGAACATTCCGTTGAACCAGCAGCCCAAACTGCTCCGCGTGATTGAGACCGGCGAATTCGAGCGCGTCGGTTCATCGAAAACCTTGCACGCGAATGTGCGGATCGTTTCCGCCACCAACGCGAACCTCGCGGATGAAGTCGTGGCCGGGCGTTTCCGGCAGGATCTGCTCTTTCGACTGAACACGATCGAGATTGCGCTACCGGCATTGCGCGACCGGCGCGAAGATATCATCCCATTGGCGAACAATTTTCTGCGCATGCACGCGCAACGTTATCGCAAGGAATTGGTCGGGTTCGACGAGACCGCGCGCGACCGCTTATTGCAACACTCGTTTCCGGGAAACGTGCGCGAGCTTGATCACGTGATCGAGCGCGCGGTGCTGATGGCCAGAGGTTCCTATCTCCAGGCGGCTGATCTTGGCCTAACGAGTGGCGGAGGCGAATCGAAAAGCCTGGAAGACATGAGTCTGGAAGAAGTGGAAGCGTCCCTGATCAAGAAAGCGCTCGCCCGAAACAATGGGAACGCGCGGAAAGCGGCCGAGGCGCTCGGGTTGAGTCGAAGCGCGTTTTATCGGCGATTGCAACAGTATGGACTTTAACCATTTCAGTTTTCCGCTTTCCGCTTTCAGCTTTTCTCTTTGATGAGACGCGGGCCGAAAGATCGATACCGGTTTTCGCATCAGGGCAAATTGACATGGCTGATCCTCGGCGCAGTCGCGCCGGCGGTCATCATTGTGATGTTGATCTTATGGTTCGGCGATTTCAGCGCCAAAGTGCAATGGACGCTCACGATCTTGATTGCGGCTTTCGCCGCCGGATTCATTTCAGCCGCGCGCGATCACGTGGTGCATCCGCTGCAAACGATGAGCAATCTGCTGGCGGCGTTGCGAGAAGGTGACTATTCGATTCGCGCCCGCGGCGCGCGAGCAGACGACGCGCTCGGCGAAGTGTTGCTCGAGGTCAATACTCTCGGCGAAACGTTGCGGCTGCAACGTCTCGGCGCGTTCGAAGCGACCGCGCTCCTGCGCACGATCATGGCCGAGATCGAAGTCGCGGTTTTCACCTTCGATCCCGATCGCCGATTGCGGCTGGTCAATCGCGCCGGCGAAAATCTTCTTGGACAACCGATGGACAAATTGTTAGGCCGGAACGCGGACGATCTCGGACTGGCCGCTTGTTACGATGTCGATGAAGACGAGCCGCTGGCATTGTCGTTTCCCGGCGGATCCGGACGTTGGCGCGTGGGGCGAAGCACGTTCCGCGAGCACGGCTTGCCGCACGAGCTGGTGGTGCTGACCGATCTGAGTCGCACGTTGCGCGAAGAAGAGCGGCGCGCCTGGCAACGCCTTGTCCGCGTCCTCGGCCATGAGATGAACAATTCGCTCGCGCCAATCAAATCACTTGCTGGCAGCTTGGAAACTTTGCTTCGCCGCGAGCCGATGCCGCGGGATTGGAAAGATGACGCGGAAAGCGGACTAAAATCAATCGCGTCGCGCGCCGATTCGTTGAGCCGGTTCATGCAGGCCTACACGCGGCTCGCGAAATTGCCGCCGCCGCAAAAGGAAGATGTCGATCTTGGCGAGCTGGTACAGCGTGTGGGAAATCTCGAGCCGCGACTCAAAGTGCAAATTGTTCCCGGGCCGAAGCTGCAAATTCATGCGGATGCGGCGCAGATCGAACAGGTTTTGATTAATCTCGTGCATAATGCAGTCGATGCCGCGCTCGAAACCAAGGGAGCGGTCACAATTCGGTGGCGCGAAGCCGGCGATTGCATCGAAGTGATCGTTTGTGATGAAGGCGAGGGGATCATGAACCCGACAAATTTGTTTGTTCCATTCTTCACCACAAAACCGGGCGGCTCCGGCATCGGATTAACACTCAGCCGGCAGATTGCGGAAGCGCACGGTGGAACGCTGAGCCTAACGAATCGAACCGATCGCACCGGCGCGGAAGCGATGCTGCGTTTGCCGCGGTGAATTGTCATCCTGAGCGCAAGCGAAGGACCTCACCTGCGCGCTGTTGGTCAAGCTCAATAAGATGCGTGACGAAAACTTCGACTGTGAGGTCCCTCACATCCGTTCGGGATGACAGAAAAAAATGGGTACAGCGTCACGCTGCTCGTCCCGAAATCGGGACGGCGTTGTCCCAGAAGCGGATCATTTCGCGATTGCTCAAAAAACGTCGAGAAGTTTTAGTCGCTGATTACCAGCGACTTGTGGCTTTGTTTTGCCGCGTGGCACGGCCATTGCAATAGGACATTGCGAAATGAAAAAACTTTTGAATCCAGTGAGTGGTCGAAACGCTTCTCACTAGAGACGAGAGGGAAAGAAATTATGAAACCAACCACCATCACAAACAAGAATGCGCGGAAATTCCCGTTCGTTGATTACCATTATCAAACCACGACCCTGGGAAATTTTACGGGCCGCTGCGCGAAAACATCATCGAAATCGTTGCGCGATATCAGCCGCGACTATTTTGATAGCGAAGCGAACCACGACTTCCTGCGCGATGCCGCGGTCTTCGGGACGTTAATCGCCACCGCCGCGGTGCCAATCATCGCAAGCGCGAGCGCAGTGATCGAACTCTGCCGCGCGTTGCCGTTTTAAGGAACTCGTGACCCCACAACCACAGAAAGACGAGGATTCCACCATCGTCAGGCCGAGCGGTTTTACGCCCGGCCTTTCTTCCATGGATGTTCCCCGCGAAGGCGTTGCCGCGAAAAAACGGAAGCGCCGCATTTTAATTATTTCCGCGAGCGCGGTCGGTTTGATTCTGGCGACGTTTGCCTTGTCGCGCTTGAAACCAGCGGCGCCGAGCGTCGACCGCTCGAGCGTCTGGATCGATACCGTGAAAAGAGGTCCAATGGTTCGCCAGGTGCGCGGTCTGGGCACGCTCGTTCCAGAAGAATTTCGTTGGCTCCCGACGACGACGGAAGCAAGCGTCGAGAAAATTTTGATCTGGCCGGGAACAAAAGTCGAACCCGGTGACGTTATACTAGAGTTGACCAGTCCAGAATTGGAACAGAGCGCGCACGAAGCGGAGTCGAAGGCGAAGGGCGCCGAGGCTGAGCTTGCCTCGGAGAAAGCGACTTTGCAGCGCGAACTGCTCGATCAGGAATCCAAAGCTGCCGTGGCGCATTCCGCCTACGAGCAGGCCAAAATGGAGCGCCAGACAAACGATCAGCTGGCCAAGAACGGCCTCGTCGCTGATCTCGTCTATAGAACTTCGAAGATCAAAGAAGAGGAATGTCAGAAGACAGATGACATCGAGCAGAAGCGATGGAACTTCTCGCGCGATTCGATTGAGCCGCAGCTGGCGTCGAAACAGGCGGCAGTCGATCAAGCGAATCAACTGGCAAAGTTAAAACTCGACCAGGTTGAGAAGTTGCATGTGAAGGCTGGAATGTCCGGCGTCCTGCAAGCGCTGCCGGTGCAGGTTGGTCAGCGGGTGAAACCGGGCGACAATCTCGCGCGCGTCGCTGATCCGTCGAAACTGAAAGCGCAAATCAAGATCGCGGAGACGCAGGCGAAAGATATTCAGCCAAATCAGCAGGCGACGATCGACACCCGCAATGGCGTGGTTAAAGGCCACGTCAAACGGGTCGATCCGGCGGTGGAGCAGGGCACAGTGACGGTGGACGTCGCATTCGACGAAGAATTGCCGAAAGGCGCGCGACCGGACCTGAGTGTCGATGGAACAATCGAGCTCGAGCGATTGGATAACGTTGTCTTTGTCGGCCGGCCCGCGTTTGGCCAGGAGAACAACACCGTTGGCATGTTCAAACTGGTTCCCGGCAGCAACGAAGCGACGCGCACGCCGGTGAAGCTGGGCAAAAGCTCTGTTAACACGATTGAAATTCTCAGCGGCCTGAATCCAGGCGATCAGGTCATCCTTTCCGATACCAGCGCCTGGGACTCACACGAACGAATCAGACTGAATTGATGATTTCTGAATGCTGAATGCTGATTTTCAAAATGAACGCGCAAGACCTTAAGGACCGCACAAAACAATTTGCATTGCGGGTGATGCGTTTGGTCTATGCGTTGCCGAGCACACCGAAGGGTCGTGCTATTGCGAGCCAGCTCGTTCGAAGCGGTACCAGCGTAGCGGCAAATTATCGCTCTGCCTGCCGCGGCCGTTCGCACGCAGAGTTCATTTCCAAAATCGGCGTCGCCGAGGAAGAAGCGGACGAAACGGTTCTTTGGTTGGAATTGATCGTCGAAGATAAGCTTTTGCCGCAAACGAAA
>JBEEHZ010000044.1:0-9903 GCA_041167705.1 Verrucomicrobiota bacterium
TTTTCGATTCACGACTTCGGGATGGTTGCAAAACCGCCTGGTCGAGCCGCTGGCTGGCGTTGAGCGAACGATCCATTACAAACCGCGAATCAATCCAGGCGGCGATGGTGTTCGTCTGCGGCGTTTACAGAAAAACCCGGAAGAACTTTTCGACGTCATAATCTTCATGAGCAACAGCGGCGGCGAATTGCCCGCTCAGGCGGAGGACCAAGTTATTCCTTCGCGTTTTTCGAGCATCGCCGAGCTGCGGAGCTTCTCTGCGCGATTCAATCGGGAGCGAGATCGACATGGCCGCGTGATTTTTTTCGGGACACCTTTTCTTCTCGTGAAAAATCTGGCGCCAGAAGTTTACATCAAACACTTGGACCGTTGTCTCGGTTACATCCGCCAAAATTATCCCGGGCGTGTTTTGATTTATCGGCCGCACCCTTTCGAAAAAGGCGAGGCAGGTAAACTCGATCTCAAGGGTTTTCGCGTGGAGGACGATCGTGAGGTGGCCGATTTATACTTTCTGCGACACTTCGCCGAGATCGAAGCCGTCTATTCGGTTTCCTCGACCGTTTCGCGCACCGCGCTGAACAACGGCCTGAACTCGTACGCGCTCTGGCGTTGTTTTCCGTTTTCGGAAACGCAGACGAAATTTTTTCGGAAAGTCATGGGCGACGTACCGCCGGAATTCGAGATCAGCGATCTGACGGAACCGCCGATTGCTTATCAAGATCGACAATCGACGGCCGCGGGACAAAACAGCTTCTCGAATGCGCTAACGCGAGCAGTAAATCTGCGCGAAGGTTCACGGGTCAACGATTCATCAGAGCGAACCGCCAAATACGCTAAATAGCGCCAAAATATTTGGGCCTTCGCTTTCGCGTCCTTTAGCGTGTTTAGCGGACGATCAATCAATGTTTCGGTGCGCGAACCGTGCCGATTTCAATCGCGGACCTGCGTTGTTCGACAATGCGATCGGCAATTTCCTCCACCGTTTGCTCGAGCAACATGCGCAAGTGCGTGTTCGGCCGATAATCGGAAGGCGCGATGTGCTTGACGCGATCGGCGTGGGTTGAAGGCTGATAGCATTTTCGAAATCCGGTGCGCTGCGGATCGTCCGGATTATAAACCGCGATCGCCTGCCCGCCGTTTTTCTTCATGACTGTGAAACAGGGAACATCGGTCGGGCCGTCACCGACGTAGATCATGTTGGGAAAAGGAATCGGCCGAATGTCGGGCTCCATGTGATCGTTCACGTCCTGAGACATGTCGAGCAGGCCTTTGTTAATGCGAAAGAGGAACTGCGTTTTCTGAGTGTGACTAATGACGCGACGCGGAAAGGTGATCCGGCCGTTGTCGTCTTCGTCAAACTCGCAGCCGAAAATCGCGCGCACGTACGGCTGCAACCGGCTGCCATCGAGCAAGACTTTGAGTCCGGAAGAAATGATGTAGTGCTCGACCGAAACGCCGTGGGCCTGATGTTCCGCCTTGAGCAGGCCGTTACGGAATTGCTCGAACATTTCCGGCAGGCCTTTGTAAAAATTCAATTTGGCGCCGAGCTTCTTTAATTCGGAATTTTTCGGGCGATCCATGCCGAGGGTGTCGAGCAACACTTTCATGTAAGCCAGCTCGTTGTCGTAGCCGTGATCGCGGACCAACTCGCGGCAACGGGTCCAGAATTTAGCACCGTCGATTCCAAACGCGGGAAAAACAACTTCGTCCTGCATGTAGCTCGGACTCAGCGTTTGATCGTAATCGTAAACGATTGCGATGGTATTTTGCGCCGTGGACATGAAAGCCGTTAACGATTTAGCGATTCAATGACTTAACGATTGCTGCTCAATCGTGAGAAAAAATCTTCGAAGAGGGAATCGTAAATCTTACCGCGCTCGGGGTGATATTGGACACCAAAGGCGAATGGATAATCACGGAGATGAATTTGCTCAATGATGTCGTCGCTTAGGCACCAGGACTCGACTTCCAGACCGGTCCCTAACCGATCAACCGCCTGGTGGTGCGAGCTGTTCACTTTCTCAAACTGATGCGTCGCTTTTGTGTCGGAACGCAACGGCTGAACATCGTGATCTTTTTGTTCGGGAAATTTGTGACCGGGAATGTCGAGCTTGAGGGTGCCTCCGAGAGCGACGTTCAAAAGCTGCATGCCCTTGCAGATGGCGAGAACGGGTAAACCGCGCGCCAGCGCTTTCTCGAGGGCGGCAAATTCCCAGCGATCGCGCGCAACCTCGACATCCGGATCGAGCACGCTTGGATCGGCGACGGGCTGCTTCAAAAATTCCGGCGCGATGTCCGCACCGCCGGTCAAAAGGAGACCGTCAACATCGGCGACCGCGACCTCACCTTGGCGCCCGTTGCAGATCTCGATCTCGGGATGTTTGGCGAAAAATAGTTGAAACCATTTTTCATCTTTTTCCCGGAGCCAGGTCGCCAGTTTGGGCATGATGTCGATCTTAACATGACTGTAGGGCGTCTGTGCCAGACGCCAACTAAGAACCGGCGTTTCGCAGAAACGCCCTACAATTTACAGCCCCATCAACTCGCGAACGTATTTTACTGGCGGGCTGCCATAGGAAATTACCTGGTCGTTGTATTTCTTGAGATCGAAATCTTTGCCAAACTTTTGCTGCGCGGCGGCGCGAAGATCGAGATGTTCGCTGACGCCAACGAAGTAAGTAGAGAGCTGCGCCGATGTGAGCCGCGCGCGTTTCCATTTGAGCGTCGCCTCGCCCTGTTCCTGGAACGTCTCTTTCGTCATCAGATCCATCGCCTGCTGCTCGGTCATATTACCGGCGTGAATGCTTTGATCGAGAATGGCGTTGGCGATCGCGCGTAGCCGCATTTTTAACTGCTGCATTTTCACTTCCGGGCCGCCGTATCCCTGCTCGGCCATCACCTGCTCGGTGTAAACAGCCCAACCCTCAATGAATGTGCCGCTCTCGAAGATCGCGCGCACCAGCGTCGGCGCTTTAAATTCGTTCGAGTGCGCAAGCTGAAGGTAATGACCCGGCATCGCTTCGTGCACCGTCAGATCGCGAAGGAAGTAATTGTTATTTTCGCGAAAGAACGATTCCTTCTTTTCCTTCGGCCAATCTTTCGGAGTTGGCGAAACGGCGAAAAATGTTTTCGGGTTTTTCTCCAACGGCCCAGCCGAATCGCAATACGCAATCGCCACACCGCGCTTGAATTCCGGCATCGCGATCACTTCGAGTGGAACCGCCGGGACAGAAACCAAATTGCGCTGCTTGACGAAATCGGTCGCCTCGCGCACGACTTTCTGCGCGTAACCAACGACGGTGTTGTCGTCCTGGTGCTCCTGGGCCAGCCGATTAAGAACAGTGGCGGTGACGTTGTGCTTGTCCGCTAAAGTTTTCTCGTCGGCTTTCGGAAAATATTTTTTGTAAAGGGGCAGCGCAGTCTCGTAAATGGCGGCCTGCGTCTGCTCAAGATCGGCGTCCGCGCGTTTCCTGATTTCCTCCATCGACAAATCGGATGACAGAGCGAAGCGCAATTTTTTCCGAAACTTCTCCGCGCCAAGACGAAAATCACCATCGGAGCGTTTGAGGAGATCGTTCTGCAACCATTTCTTGTAATCTTCGAGGGCCTTGGCGGTTTTCTCCTGGATCGGGACAACATCCTTTTTCAGCTGCGGCGCCTGGTTGAGCAACGGATCGAGACCGTTGCGCACGAGATTGACCGCGCCCTGGATCTGTTCGATCGCGGTCTCGGTGTGAACCCGCGGAGAATGTTGGAGGTTTGCCTCCGCCTGCTTGATCACAATTGGAATGCCATCCAACCGCTGGCGCAGACTGGAAATCCGTTTTTCGGCCGAATCAAAGTCCCGCGCGACGAGAAGATAAAGGCTGTTGGCGAGACTCTGGTTGTAAACGAGCGGATTCCACTCCGCTTCGCGCAATTCTTCCAATCGAAAAATTTCGCTGTCGACATTATCGCGCAAAATTCGCACATCGACCTGGTTCGCGCCGCTGAGTTGCTTGTAATCGTCAAATTTCTTGAGCGCTTCGCGAACTTGTTTCGCGTTCGCGAGCATGCCTGCGCGCGCCTCGGGCGAGTAATCGGTTAAAACGCCGTCAAATCGATGGTCGCCCAATTCAGTCGCAGATTCGGGATGGGACGAGAGAGAATTTTCGATGTAGTCCTTGGCGATCTTTTCGAACTCGTCGTCGTTCGGGTTCGCGTTTGCGGTCGCAATCGCGAGGGGCAAAGACAACGCGACTACGAGGATGTTTGTTTTCATTTAAAATGCGATCGCTACGCCTCCGGCTGGACCGCGAAGCCCACCGCAGGTTCGGCATCTCCGGCAACTTGAGTCTGGTCCTGCAAATATGTTCGCCCTTTGTAAAAAGGCGTGATGATCGCGAACAAAACCGCTGTTCCGAGCATCACCCAAACGAAAAACATGAAGTAGCTGGTCCCCTGTAACTTCACCGAGCCGTCTGGATTTTGGATGAAGAAATTGACCGCAGCGGTGAACTGATTCCCAAGCGAGACGGCGAGTAAATACGTGCACATGACGAGCGATTTGAGTTTGACCGGCCCTTGGGTGTAGGAGAACTCGAGGTGAGTCGGCGAGACGAGCGTTTCGCCCGCAGTCAAGATCACGAAGGCCCAAACCTGCCAAATGATGTTCGGGTGCAATCCAGTGTCGATTCGCGTCTGAATGATTGCGACTAGAAAAAATGAAGCCGCAGTGACAAACAGGCCGGCACCCATCTTCCGCAACGGCGTCAAAGGAATGAACTTTTCGATGAAAGGATAAAGCCAGTAGGAAAAAAGCGGAAGCATGACCAAAATGAAAATCGGATTGACCGTCTGAATCTGCGACGACAGCCACTCGATCCCGAACAGATGGCGATCCATCGATTCCGCCTGAACAATCCAGGAGGAAAAATTCTGCTGCCACAACGCCCAGAACATCGCAATGAATGGGACTGGAATCAGGATGTTGAACAGGATTTTGCCAGTCTCCTTGTTGAAAATTTCGTGCCCATAGGCTCGCAGCCCGACCGGCGGGATATGGACGAACTTCTTTCGGCCGGCCCAAAAGAAAATCGTCGCGATCACCATGAAGATACCGGGCAAGCCGAATGCGATGTCCGGACTGTGAAGGCGCGGACTTTCGAGAAAGCTCACCATCGACGGCGAAAGTTTGGCGATAAAGCCATCCGGCGAGGCTTTGTAAGGTTCGAGCAAAAACGGAATCAAAAGCGTCGAGAGGGCCGAGCCGGCGTTGATCGAAAAATAAAACCAGTTAAAAACGCGAGTCAGCAGATGCTGGTTTGTCTCGCCAAACTGGTCTCCGACGTTGGTTGAAACACAGGGCTTAATGCCGCCCGCGCCCATTGCGATCAAGACCAAACCAACCGCAAGCAAATAGCGCGGCTCGATCGCATGTGCCACCGGCGATCCCATCAACGCGAGCGTGAGATGGCCTAAGCAGTAAACGATCGACAACCACAAGACGACCCGGAATTTTCCGAAGACAGCGTCAGCGAGGACGGCGCCGAAGATTGGCAGAAAATAAAGCACCGAAACGAAAGTGTGATACCAGGCTTCGGCGTTCGCGGGTTGCATCACGCTCAAGTGACCCATTTTGTCCAACAGGTACTTGGTCATGAAGATCGTCAGGATGGAGTTCATCCCGTAATAGGAAAAGCGCTCGGCCGCTTCGTTCCCGATGATGTAGGAAACGCCGGGTGGCATCGTACTGATCTTCGGAGGCGACGTAATGTACTGGTCTTCGGCCATAACGAATCTTCTAGTGAGGCGTGCTTTCGGGGAAGAATTCCACCGGCGTGGGCGATGTGGTGGCTGAGGGAGATGCCGATGTTTCTTTAGGCCCGCTGGAATTTTCGTCAGACTCTCCCGGGGCAACGACATGTTCCTTTTGCACTTCCGGATCTTCTCCAAGGTGATGTTTTTCGCACGAGCAGCAGAAAATCAACGCAACAGCGGAAACGGCAGCGGCGACATGGCGAACACCAAAATGCATAGCGCGCCGCAAATTAATCGGGCATGCGCGTCTTAGGCAAGATGAAAGGTTGGAGTTCCTGACAGCGATGTGTTGATAAACGCCGCGCTTGCAGCATTAGTATGATCGATCGCCGGTGTCCCGCAGCACAAAGAACAACGCCTGGAACGAAGTCGTCGCCATTATTCTACTCGGCGTCGGGACGTTGCTCTTCCTCGCGCTCATTTCTTATAACCCGAAAGATCTGCCTTCGTGGGTGCCGTGGAGCAACCTATTCCCGCCGAATAAGCCGGTGCAAAATTTCATCGGGCCATTCGGCGCCATCTTCGCGGGTTTTTGTTATCTGACGCTCGGCGCTGCGTCGTATTTGCTCGCGGGGGTTCTTCTCTTCTTCGGCGCTGCGAAATTATTTCACGCGAACTTGCGACTGATCGCGCGCGTGCCGTGGATCATTCTATTCATCGCGTCGGGCGCGTGTTTGCTTCAATTACAAACGAGTCATCTCCGCGGATGGCGGTTGGCGTTCAACATTCAGGGACCCGGCGGATGGGTCGGCTACGTTTTTGGCAAAACACTGCTGCTCGCCTCGATGGGCAAAATCGGATCGATCATTCTGCTCAGCGGAATTTATGTCGCGAGTCTGATCCTGATGACCGGATTGCGCCCGATCCATCTCGTTCAACAAACGGTTTCTGGCACGCGCGCGGCGTTCGCGAAACTGCACGACTGGCGATTACACCGACAATTGCGGAAGGCAGACATCAAGGGGCAACTCGAAATCAGCCGGCGCGAATTAGTGAAACAACGCCGTTCGATTGAGAAACAACTGAAGAAGAAGGGCGCGCCAGTGCCCGAACCGTCGGCGGCTTTCATCTCGCCGGAAGAATTGGCGGACCGGCCGGCGCCAAAAGTTGTCGACGCGACCGCGCTTCCGGAAGAATCGATCGCCGCGCGGAAGAAACCTTCTCTGGCCGAATTGCGCGGTGGCGGACAAAGATCGACATCCACGGCGCCCGGCCAGACGAGTCGTTCGTGGGACCCGAAAACTTATGCGCTGCCGGGACTTGATTTGCTTGCTGAGCACGATCCGGAAGGACGCGGCGGCGCCGACCCTAGTGAATTGCAGCGCGTTCAGCAAACGTTGATCGACACGCTCGGCCAATTTGGAATTGCCGTTGCGCCCGGCGACATCACCAAAGGTCCGACGATTACGCGCTACGAAGTTTATCCGGCCAAAGGGGTGCGTGTGGACAAAATCGTGAGTCTCGAGCGCGATCTCGCGCGCGCCACGCGTGCGGAGCGGATTAACATTCTCGCGCCGATCCCCGGCAAAGACACCGTCGGCATCGAGCTCGCGAATTCGCGCAAAGTCACCGTGACGTTACGCGAGTTGTTGGAGTCGACCGATTGGGAGGAGGCGAAAACCAAAGGCAGAATCCCGCTCGCACTCGGCAAAGACGTTTATGGCAAAGCGATCATCACCGATCTCGCGCAAATGCCGCATTTGCTCGTCGCCGGTACGACGGGTGCTGGCAAAAGCGTCTGCATCAATGCGCTCATCGCCAGCATGCTGTTCCGATTCACGCCGGAAGAGATGCGCTTCATCATGATCGATCCCAAGGTGGTTGAGCTCCAGCATTACAACGCGCTGCCGCATCTCGCATTCCCGGTGGTGACCGATCCGAAAAAAGTGTTGCTCGCGCTACGTTGGTTGATCGACGAGATGGAACGCCGCTACAAAATCTTCGCGCGCGTCGGCGTTCGAAATATCATCAGCTTCAATGCGAGGCCGAAGAAAAAGTCCGCGGCCGAAACAGGCGAACAGCCCGAGCAGGACGCCGGTGAAATCAAAGTCCCTCGAGAAAATGAAATTCCGATTCCGGAAAAGATTTCTTACATCGTGGTTGTGATCGATGAGCTGGCGGACTTGATGCAAACCGCCCCGGCCGACGTGGAGAGCGCAATCGCCCGCATCACGCAAATGGCGCGCGCGGCCGGAATTCACTTGATCGTCGCGACCCAAACGCCACGCGCAGACGTGATCACGGGCGTGATCAAAGCGAACATTCCGAGCCGGATCGCATTTCAAGTGGCAAGCAAGATCGACAGTCGGGTGATCCTCGATGAAAACGGCGCCGATCGTTTGTTAGGCCAGGGCGACATGCTTTATCTGCCGCCGAGCGCATCGCGATTAATCCGCGCTCAAGGCGTACTGGTGACGGACGAGGAGATTCGGAAGCTGGTCGAGTTTGTTTCAAAACAAGGCCAACCCAAGTTTGATCCGTCTATGCAGGAGAAGCTTCAGGCCGCAGCGAGCTCAAGCGAAGAAGTGACAGACGAAGACGAAGAGTTGGTGGAAAAATGTTTGGAGATCATTCGCCAGGAAAAACGAGCATCGACGTCGCTCCTGCAACGGCGGTTACGACTAGGCTATACACGAGCCGCGCGCATCGTTGATATTCTGGAGCAGCGAGGTATTTTGGGTCCCGGCGAAGGCGCCAAACCGCGTGAGATCCTGGTCGATCTCGACGCCACTGTTTAGCCGGCTAACCCGTCATGACAATTGAAGGTCTGGGCAAAAAATTTCAAGATGCGCGACTGGCCCGTGGCCTCACGCTGGATGAAGCCGCCCGTCTGACCAAGATCCGTCCGTCGCGACTGGCCGAGATCGAAGCGGACGATTTTTCGCAATTTCCGAGCCTCGCTTATGCGAAAGGATTCCTCCAAATCTATGGAAAGTTTCTCGATGTCGATGTCACGCCGTACCTCGACGTATTTGAAACATCGCGAGACGTGACGGTGGACGGTTATTCGTATTTGCAGGACCAACCGGCGCCGAAAGCACGTCGCATTCGAGCGCGTCCACGCGCGCCGGCCGTGCGCCACCAGCGGAGTGGAGATCGTTCCTCGCCATTTCCGTTGCTGATTGCAATTGGCGTTATCGTCGTCGGGTTCATTTTGATGCGTTTGATCCTGAATATTCAAAGGATCGCGCCGCACCAAATGGTAGGTGTTCCGCAGCCGGCTGCTTCCCCAGCTGCGCCGGCGCAGACTCAGGCTCCGCAACCTTCGTCCACGCAAGCTCCAGTTGCGCAAGCTCCACCCGCGCAGGCGCCGGCCGCTTCAATCGCTCCGGTTGCGCCGGCTGCTCCGTCTCGCGCGCCTTCCCTTCCTCCAACCGCTGTTGTTGAGGCACCGAAAAAAGCTGCGCCGCCAATTGCAACCGTGGCGCCGTCGATTGCGCTACCGAACGCGTTTGTGCCGGCTTTCGCGAATGCGAACGCGGCAGCAAAGGCGAGCGTTGCGCCGAAAGAACCGGAAGTCCGTCGTGCCGAACCGGTGCGTCCTGAAGATCTGGCGAAGGCAGGCGTCACGCAGACAGCTCCGACAGCTCAAAAGCCTGCTGAAGCAGCAGGACCAAATCAGATCGCGATCAAGCCGCTGAAGAAGACTTACATCAAGGTGGTGGTAGACAACGGATCGCTTCAGCCTGCATTCGAGCGATGGATTTCACCGACGGATGGCACCGTCGAATTCCGCGGACAAAAAATCGCGGTCCGGGTTTTGGATCGGGACGCAATTCAAATCAAGAAAAACGGTAAACCCGTCCCAGACGACGACGACGACGTCACGGTCGAATAACGCCGGGCCGGTTCATCCCTGAACATGAGCACAAAAGTTGGCATGATCAGTCTTGGCTGCGCCAAAAATTTGGTGGACGCCGAGATCATGCTCGGCAGCGTGTTGCAACGCGGTATGGAGATTACGTCGTCTGCCGACGAGGCCGACGTTCTGATCGTAAACACGTGCGCGTTCATTGATTCGGCCAAGCGAGAATCGATCGATGCGATCCTGACTGCACACCAGGCGCGCGGACTGAGCAAACGTGCCGGACAAAAATTGATCGT
>JBEEHZ010000045.1:0-10963 GCA_041167705.1 Verrucomicrobiota bacterium
TATTGTTTCGTCTTCACCAACGGCACAGGCGACATGGACGATTGGGAAGACCATGCTCAGCAGGTGCGAGATCGCGGACTGATCGGATACTACCACGCGAATTCGTTTGCGAACCATCCGCCTTTCATCAGTAAGGCCGGCGCTTTGATTTTGCAGATCGCGACCGCGACAGGCATACCGTTTCGAATTCTTTTTCGTGCGCCGTTTGCATTACTGGATGCTGGAAATGCGTTTTTATTATTTTCGTTGCTCCCAGAAAACCGCTGGCGATTCCTCGCAACTGCTTGCTACTGGTTGAGTCCGGCGGCGATCCTCATCTCTGCTTATCACGGCAATACCGATACCGCGGTCGCGTTTTTCCTTTTGCTGACTGTTTGGCTGGCAACGAAACAACAAATCCTGAGCAGCGGCGCTGCGTTTGGCGCAAGCCTTTGGATCAAGCTACCGGGCGTATTGGCTCTTCCAGCGCTCCTGATATTGTTTCGTCGCTGGCGCCTTCGCGCACTCTTTCTTTTGGCAGCAGTCGTTACGGCATTATCAACTTATCTCCCCGCAGTGGTTCAGGATTACAAGGTTGTCTTCACTAATGTTTTCGGATACCGGGGTTTGATTTTGCAAACTGCCACTGGCATTCCGCTGTGGGGTCCAAGTGTCTTACTTTTTTCCACCGTCGCGCCAATCCAGGCTTGGCCAGAGAACTATCTTCGCCCAGCCCTGTTTCTTCTCGATCACAGCTGGTACATCGCGATCGCGGCCATACTCCTTCTCAGCTGGCTGCGGAGAAATCGCCCGTCTCCACAAGAGGTGTGCGCCACGATTGGAATGGCCTACGCCGTCCTTTTTGGATTTAGCGACAATTGGGCATTCCAATATTTTGCCTGGGCTTTGCCCTTTTGGTTTTTCCTTCGCTGGTGGTTCTCAATTCCAGCGGTAGCTCTGACTAGCGCGTACCTATATTCGTTACACTGGCTCTTCTGCGGAAACGGATGGCTCCTCGGAAGCTGGGATTTTCAGGGACATCCAAGTTTACCATTCCTCGTCCTCACTATTCGAAATTTAGGCGTGTCATTCTTTTTCGTTAGCGCCTTCTCATTCTTGATCCTCGCCGTACGGCAGCCACCTTTAGCACAGGCATCGAACTGACGGATGTCCTGGAAGAAATGAAAGTTTCAGACGCGTCCGCCCAGATACAATCGCACTGGCCCTTGGCGATCATGGCCGTAATCGGCGCCGCGTTAATATTTACAAATCTCGGCGCCGGCTATTTGTGGGCGGACGAAGGCGACACCGCCGTGCTCGCCTCGAATGTCCTGAAATTCGGGGTTCCGAAAGCGTGGGATGGCGTGACTTTTATAGATTCGGATTTCGGCGCGCGGGAGAACGATCAGCTCGTGATGGTGAGTTCGCCGTGGGTCCAGTACTACGTTACTGCCGCATCGTTCCTCGTTTTCGGGCAGAATACATTTGCCGCGCGGGTTCCGTTCGCGCTCGCCGGGTGGATGTCGATCTTGCTGGTCTATTTTATTGTCTGGCAAGTAACGACGAATCGGTGGGCCGCGTTTTCCGCCGCTTTCCTCCTAGTCATGTCGGTCCAGTTCCTCCTTTATTCGAGACAAAGCCGGTATTACGCGCTGAGTATGCTGTTCACTTGTCTGTTGATCTGGATTTTTCTCCGGATGAGATCACTTCGCGAGTCTGTGCTCTTCGCACTCCTGGCCATTGTGCTGTTTCACATTCATCCCATTGGGATTGTCCCGGTAGTTGTTCTCGCGATCCTTACGTTACTGTATTCGCCGTTCGCAGTTAAGCGGCGCGGATCTTGGCGCGCACTGCTAGGGATTATCGCCCTCACGATCCCTTGGTTCGCCTTTGCCCACACTGGTTACACGGAAAATGCATTGCTCGTTCCTTCGATTCGCGATTTTTTTGCCCGATTTGCTCAGTACTTGATCGAATGCGCGTCGGTGACCCCGTTGGTTGGACTCGTGGCGCTCTTGATAGTGTTTCTCATTCAGTGCCGGCGGAGAACCAGATCTCTTTCGTCGCGCGAACAAGATTTCTTGGTTGTCATCTTCGCGGTGATTCTTTCCTACGCTCTCGCCATGACAGTGACTCAACGAACTGCCGCTCTCTGGGTCACGGGAATTCGTTACACTTCCGCGATCATCCCCCTCGTCGCAATGGCCGCAGGGATTTTGATTGCGAAAATTGCACACCGGAGAGTGTTCGTTTGGGTGTCGATCCTCCTCGTTTTTGCGTTTACCCATTTAGGGCAAATTACACCTTGGGTTCTTTGGGCGGATAAGAATCCAAACCCCGAAAACAAAATCGTGGCAGTGCACGTCCCGCAGCGGGCCGTCGACGGATTAGTTCCAACTGGGCTCTTGCTCTTTGTCCGCGACCTTTTCCTGGCGAATCCAGGAACGCTGGCGGCGTCCTGTGAATTCCTTGGTAAACATGCCAGACCCGGTGACCTGGTGGTCACGAACTATGAGTCCGAACCACTCTACTTTCACACACGATTGCCGCAGGGGATGAAGATCATGAAGCAGGATTCAATTTATGAAATCGCGAAACAACGACACTTGCCCGATTATGTCTTTGGTGTCGACCAGGCGCACTGGGTTGTTTGGCGTTTTAATTGGGACGATTACCTCGGAATTAAATGGGCTGACGTCGAGCATCGTCTTCTATCCGAAGGGGCGAAGATCAATGACGCAGCCCAGCTTGAGGAAACAGCCTGGGAGAATCGCGAGAACATTCACTTCCACCGTTTTGCCGGCCGCAGATATCTGTTTCCTCAAGATAAAGATTTGGCTCCGGCTCATATCTTTCGCGTTGATTGGCCGGCCGGCCTGTAGCAATGCGAACGAACAAATACGGATTCCTGCTCAATCAGGAATTTTTGTCCGGAGTATAGGCAATAGCGCGGCCATCCAGGCCGTGACGCCGAACAGTACTAGCAAGGGATAGCCTTCGTGAAGCGCAGTGGGGCCTCGATTACGAAACGCGAGCACATGGACCAACATATTAACGACAAGTACCGCGAAGGCGCATCCGAGCGCGGCACTGGAAACAACAAACAGATAACTCATTCGCCTTTGGTGAATCATTAGAACTGCCGCCCACGCCCATGCCGCGAGGCCGCTAATAACAACCGCGACGCAGAGCCAGCGAATTGCCTCGCCCGCCATCTGCAACACTACCAGTCGGTAATCTATGCGCGATGGTGTTGGATCCAGTTCAGGCGCTTCATCAGAGTGCGCCAGCCGCCAGCGAGTGAGATCTCGAAACAGAGCCAATAGGTCAGCCGATCCCCAACTCTGCGTCGGATAGGCGCTGAAACCCCTGAATAGAAGAAAGTCTGTGATATATCCGGGCGCAGTTTCTAATATTCGCCGCGTCTGCCCGGTCCGCCATCGCGGCATCAGTGTATCTCGGCGTGTACGCGCGGGAATTATGCGGCCGTCGTCGCATGCCTGATTGATTTCCGCTCCCAAGGATCGGTAAAAGTTCAGCGCTTCTCTCGCACTGTTGCCGTGGCCCGAAGCGACAACGCAATCGCGTAGAGCCCACACAAAGGAGCCGCCTCCTATTTGAAGCTCATCACCCGGCCGCCCGGTAAGAAAATCGGAATAATTAGCCCACTCCAATCCGATCGGCCCCTCCAAACACGCTTTTAATTCCGCAAAGGACGGGCTGACTTCGTAAAGTTTCAGGCGCACATCGCGAGCGACCGGCACGTATGGGATTTCCTCCGACGAGATCGGCCTTTGCACTGCTCCGTAGGTGGAGAGAAATTCGCGAGAGCGAAACTCCACCGTGCCAAACCAACCGTAGTGACAGTAGTTGAGCGTACAAACTGTGCCCAGAATTCCCGCCGCACAGACAGCGGCAGTCAATATCGGCGCGAACAGCGGACGAAGCCGTTCGCCGCCGCGCCATGAATTCCACACAGCTGCGCCAATTAAAAGGACAGCTCCGGGAACGACCCAGATTTCCTCCTCGCGGGTCAAATAGAAGGCGGCTGCGCTGATTCCGAGCAATGCGCCCCACGCCAGCCGGATATGCGCGCCGGAGCGGCGCCGAGTTTCCAGTGCGCACAGCCCAGCGAACAGCAACAGCGTGAGCGGCGTGTAAATGTTTTGGCGTAAGATATCGAGTTCCACGTAACTCATCGGTTGCCACCAGAGCAGAGCGAACAGGATGAACGCTTGCCAGTCGGCAGAAAAACAGGGACGCAACGCCAGGACAAGCAGCGTGCACCCTAAAAGGTAAAATAAATGTTGCGCAATCGGCAGCGGCAAGCCGGTCAAAAACGTGCCAGCGATGAACAAGGGATACATCGGGCCCTTCATCAGCGTGAACTGGCTGTAAGGGCCCAGCCAGTTGCCCTTGAGCACTTGCTCGGCCAGTGCCAGATAAAGTCGATCGTCGAACGATGCATTCGCATGCGCAACGACTGGCTGGGCTGCGACCAACCACAATTTCAACGCGACCAAGATCAGCGCTGCGATTAACAGTGACGAACGGCGTAGTCGCGAAAACAAAGATGACACGCTGCTGGGCGGCCCCGGCTCAACGGATTTCATTCGCGCGTTGTGGTAAGCAATTGAACGGCGGCAGAAAATTTCTCATCAAACTGGACAACCTAGACAGACGCTCGCCGTGTGTCGAGCGACGCTCAGTCGCAAATCTGCGCGCTGCTCTTGACCACCATTTCCGATTTCGCTACGAGTCAGCCTTCTTCTATGAGTGTTCGGCAAACTTCAGTCAGTGTGTTGATCCCGGCCTGTAATGAAGAAGCGGCCCTGGCTGACACGATCGCCGCAATAGAGACACACCGAGCACTGTTCGGTGAGATGGAAATCATCGTGATCAATGACGGTTCTAGCGATCGCACCGGCCAGGTCGCGCGGGCGTTGCCGGTCACGCTAATTGAGCACGAAACTAATCGCGGCTATGGAGCATCTCTCAAAGACGGCCTCCAGCAGGCAAAAGGCGAATTTGTTTTAATCGCGGACGCAGATGGAACCTATCCCCTGGAAGAAATTCCGCGCTTGGCGGCAGATATAACGGCGTTCGATATGGTGATTGGCGCGCGCACGGGAGACGTTGTCAAAATTCCGTTTCTGCGACGGCTGGGAAAATGGATCATCACACAGCTGGCAGAATATCTGAGCCGGCAAAAGATTCCGGACTTGAATTCCGGTTTTCGCATTTTTCGCAGAGATGCCGCGATGCGCTTTTTTTCCATGTACCCTGACGGCTTCTCTTTCACTACAACGCTTACCTTGGCGATGCTTACCAACCATTACCGGGTTAGGTTTTTACCGATCAATTATCACAAGCGCGTAGGAAAATCGGCGATCCATCCGGTCCGCGACTTTATCAACTTCACGATCCTGATCATCCGAATCTGCGCCTGCTTCAAGCCGCTCTATGTTTTCGTGCCGCCCGCGCTGCTGCTAATCGTTTTGGGCATCCTTAAAGGCGCGATCGACTATGGCCAGCACCATTATCTTGGCGGACTTTCCATCACGATGACGCTCACCGGAATCCAAACATTGTTCATCGGCCTGCTGGCTGATCTGATTGATCAACGGATGAAGCTCTGAGCTACAATCCGCTATTGTGCAAGATAAAGGTAGCGAGTTCGTCGCAATTCGAAGATCCGGCACGTCTACTTTCTCGACGGGCTTGCGCCAATTAAGATCACACTGGCCGTTCGCAGTCGTAGCCGTTATCGGCGCCGTCTTCATATTCACAAATCTCGGGTCCGATTATTTGTGGGAAGACGAGGGCGACACCGCGGCCTTGGCCTCAAACATTCTTAAATTCGGTGTTCCAAAAGCATGGGACGGTGCGGCGTTTCTGGATTCCGATCACGGCGCGCGTCTTAACCGCGACCTGGTCATGGTGACGCATCCGTGGGTTCAATACTACCTGACTGCCGCGTCGTTTCTTGTTTTCGGTCAAAACACATTTGCCGCGCGGTTTCCCTTCGCCGTTGCCGGCTGGACGTCGATCTTATTCGTTTATCTCTTTGTTTGGCAATTGCTCGGAAACAGACGGACTGCACTTTCCGCAGCCGCCCTGCTCGTCTTTTCAGTTCAGTTCTTACTTTACGTCAGACAATGCCGGTACTGCGCGCTCAGCATGTTTCTCATCGTCTGGTTGTTCTGGAGTTTTTTCAAAATGAAATCGGCGCGGGATTGTATGGTGTTCGTTCTCGTATCGGTTTTTCTTTTTCACACGCACCCATACGGCATCGCGCCGGTAGTCGCGCTCGGCGGCTTGAGTCTGATTTACCGACCGTTCGCAACGCAACGCCGATGGGTCTTGTTTGCCGCGCCGGCAATTGCGCTCTTAACTTTGCCCTGGCTCGCCCTTTCATCGCTTGCCTCCAGCGGATCTGCATTGAACACCACCGCCGCGCAATCGCCTGGTGAATTTATCGAACGCTGCGCCCAGGCATTTATCGAATGCACTTCAGTAACGCCACTAATCGGAAGCCTTATCGTTCTTATTTTAGCGACATTATTGATGCGCCCGAAACAGAAAGATGTCCCCCATGAACTCTCCCAGCGTGATGAAACGGCCATGCCGGCCGGAAATGTGCCGGCATTTTCGGAAACGAACGAGATGTCGATCCTGCTAAGTGTTTTCGCCACGACACTTCTTTACGCTCTAGGTACGGCCATTACGCAATCGAGCGATAGTCTCTGGCTGGCCGGAATGCGCTACGCTTCAGCCGTCCTTCCACTTGCAGCCGTGGCCGCGTCCATAATTATCGTCAAAGCGAGCCGAGGAAGTCGACTGATCTGGCTTTCACTCCTCTTGGTTTTCGCACTAACCAAGCTCGCTCAGCTCACACCTTGGGTTTCCGGAAACCCGAGCGGCCTTATCCATTTCGGCAAATATTCTGTGGGCGCTCATGTTCCTGCAAAAATAGTCGACCGCTTTCTTGGCACCGGGCTTTTCATCTACGTTCGCGATTTGTGGCGAGAAAATCCGGGCACCGTCGCCAAAAGCTGCAAATTCCTGCGCGAAAACGCGAAGCCGGGCGATGTCCTGATTGTGAATTACGGGATGGAACCAACTTACTTTTATACGCGACTGCCTCAGGCGATGGGCATTCTTCCAGAGTATCCTGTGTATCAAAGAGCGCGCGAGCTAGGCCTTCCGGAACGGGTCTTCGGCGTCGACCGCGCTCGCTGGATTGTCTGGCGTTCGGCTTGGGAAACCGGCCCCGGTTACGCGATCAATGATGTCCTGCGCGAACTCACCGAACGCGGGGGCCGAATCACCACTGTGATGGAGATGGAGGAAACGGTTTGGGAAAATCGGGAAGATATTCACTTCCATCGGTTCTCCGACGGCTCCTATCTGTTTCCTCGAACCCAAACGTTTCCGCCCTCGCGCATAGCCCGCGTCGACTGGCCTAACGACTAGGTCACGATTAAAGTTCCCGAACGTTATTTCCTCGCGACTGCGAGCAAGGCGACTCCGAACGGCAGTGAAATTTTTCGGAGCACGTGCAGCTCAAGTGCCATGATTCGTGTAAACACTCGTTGTGTGAACGACGCTCCTTCCGCCTCAAAATCCCGTCCCATTTTCGACCCGCCAAGAGTTCGAGCGGCTACGGCGAGCGGAAATAGAAATGTTGTCCAGTAAGTTAACCGCCGAATCTCAAAATTCTGTTTCTGAAGCAGCTGTCGAATCTCGCGTTTTCTAAATCGCCGTGCCGTCATCACTGCTTCGTCGTGCGCGCTGTGCAGAAATGGAAAAGCCGGCACGTTGATCAGCAGCACACCCCCAGGTCGAAGAACTCGATGCATTTCCCGGACTGCACCTTCGACATCGCTGACCCATTGGTGGTAGAGCACGCTCGAACAAATTACCGCGTCGAACGAAGCGTCAGGAAATGGCAATGCGTGAATATCACCTTGTTGAGCGTTATTAAGGCCCCGCTGATGGCAGAATGAAATCGCCTCCGGAGCCAAATCGATTCCGACATTTTTTTCGGGACTTCCGAGCTGTTTTAGAATCGCGCCGGTGCCGCAGCCAACATCGACAATCTTCTTTTCACGCCAATCGGGCAACTCCGCTTCCAATGTCTGGAAAATTATCCGGTGCAACGCCTTGTACCACCAATGCGTCTCTTCAACGCGAAACATCGTCGCGTATTCATCTCGGCGCATTGGTTTGGAAAGAAACGGCTAACGGACGTGTTCGGTCGAGCCGCCCTGCATCGTGTATCGCACCACGTACTGCGGCGTGCCGGTCTGATCAAGATAAAGTCGACCGAGATATTCGCCGACGAGCCCGAGAATCATTAGTTGAATCCCGGAGAAAAATACGACACTTCCCAGAACCGTCGGAATGCCGAGTGTCACATTCTTAGTGATCCAAAGCTTGTCGACTAGAATGGCAACCAGCGCAATGATGCTGAGACAGGAAGCGAACAGTCCGACATAAACCGAAATGCGCAGTGGCTTGATCGAAAAATTCAAAAACATGTTGAGCCACAACCGCACCAGTCTGCGCAATGTATAGCGCGACGGTCCGCTTTGGCTGACGCGATGTTCCACCGGAATTTGGCCGATGTTTCGCGTCACCCGATAAATCAAACCATCGGTGTAGGGATATGGACCGCGATACTTGATAATTTCGTTGACCAGAAAACGATTCATCACTTTGAAGCTCGAGAGATAAAGATCCTTTGGTTTATGGAGCATTAACGTCGCGATTCGATCATTGAAACGACTGCCGAGATTTCGGAACCGCGAATGCTTCTTCTCGATATAGTGGCCATAAACGACGTCGGAGTTTTTGCGTTTTAATTCGTCCAGCATTCGGACGACTTCCTCCGGCGGGTTCTGGCCGTCGTCGTCCAGCACAGCGATATAACGACCGCGCGCCTGGGTAAATCCCGCGAGGACAGCACTGTGCTCGCCGAAATTCCGGCTTAAATGCACGAAAGTTACGCTTTGCGGAAATTTCTTCGCCAGTTCGGCGCACGCCATCTCGCTGTCGTCTTCCGACCCGTCGTTGACCAGGACGATCTCGAAGGATGTCGATCCAAATATTTTTACCGTCTGTTCAACCAGCGGACCAATGGTGCGGCTGCCGTTATAAACGGGAATCACCAGCGATAACTCGGGACCGGTCGCCATTGCAGTTTGATGGATTGGTGGCAAAGCTGCCCGATTCTGCCAAAAAAAGCGCGGAAAGTTATAGAAAATCTTTTGGCCCGCGACCTACAATCCGCCTGTGCCCTGGGATCCCGACATTTTTACCGGCTCCGACGTCCTGGTCACCGGTGGGCTTGGTTTTATCGGTTCCGCCCTCGCCCGACGCCTGGTTGGGCTCGGGGCAAGGGTAACCCTGGTCGATAGCCTGATTCCAGAATACGGCGGCAACCTTTTTAATATCCATGACATCCGCGATCGAGTGACTGTCGATCTTACCGATGTTCGCGACGCCGCGGCGATGTCTTCGCTGATCAAGAAACGCCAATTTCTTTTTAACCTCGCCGGCCAAACAAGTCATCTCGACTCGATGACGGATCCAATGACCGATTTGAATATCAACGCCGCGGCCCAGCTTCACATTTTGGAAGCCTGCCGGCTGCATAACCGCGATGTGAAGATTGTTTTCGCCAGTACGCGACAAGTTTACGGTCGACCGGAATATCTGCCGGTCGACGAAAAACACCCGATCGATCCGATCGACGTAAACGGCATCAACAAACTCGCGGGCGAGTGGTACCACTTGCTTTACAATGACGTTTATCAGATTCGCGCCTGCGCGTTGCGGCTAACCAACACGTATGGACCCGGAATGCGAGTTAAAGATGCGCGCCAGACGTTTCTCGGAGTTTGGATCCGTCGGTTAATTGAAGGAAAGCCGATTCAAATCTTTGGCGACGGGAAACAACGGCGCGATTTCAATTTCGTCACTGACGTGGTGGAGGCGCTTCTGCGGGCTGCGGCCAGTCGCGAGGCCGACGGTCAGGTCTTTAACCTTGGCCACGACGAGCAGATGAGTCTGCGAGAATTGGCAGCGCTTATCGTGCGCCTAAACGAAGGCGGGGAATACGAGCTTGTTCCATTTCCAGAAGACCGGAAAGCGATCGATATCGGCGATTACTACGCGGACTTTTGCAAGATTGACAAGTTACTCGGCTGGTCTCCCAAAGTGTCGCTGGAGGGTGGGTTGAAGCAAACGCTGGAATATTATCGAAAGCAGCACGCGCATTACTGGGACTAGAGGGACATCGCGCTTGAATTACGGTTGGCGGTTGCGTTCCAACTCCAAGGCCTTTTCATACTCCTGCGCAGCTCGTTCTGCGTCGCCCTTCTGCTTTAACGCAGTGCCCAAATTATAATGCGCGTTGGAATCGTCAGGGCGAATGTGCAAGGCCTGCACGTACTGGGCGATCGCTCGATCGACATCTAACTTGGCCATGAACGCATTTCCGAGAACAATGTGCGCGTCGGGTTCATTGGGCTGAATCTTCAAGGCTTCTTCGCATTGCCATATCGCTTCATCGGCGTCTCCTTTTTGTAATAAAGCGCTGCCGAGATTGTAATGCGCCTCGGGATAATCAGGATGCAAACGAAGCGATTGTTCGTACTTCTCGATTGCGTCATCAATGTTGCCTTTTTCGAATCGGACCACACCGAGATTGTTGTAGGCCATCCAGCAATCTGGATTTTTCGCGATTGTCGTTCGCCAGAGCGTTTCCGCGTCGCGATAAGTCGCGCTTTGCCGCCAGGTCAGCAGACTCAGGAAAGCCAAAATTGCGAACCCGCTGGCGACCATGGGCCACTGCGCGCTCTTGCTCGACCGGCTTAATGTCATCAAGCCAGCAGAAGCGAGCGCGATCGGACCGATGCAGGCCAGGTACTGGTAATGGTCCGCCACGAAGGTGTAGCGAAACGTGTAAAGCATGATA
>JBEEHZ010000046.1:0-4317 GCA_041167705.1 Verrucomicrobiota bacterium
CACCTGATCGATATTTTCGCGGCCGACGAGAAATCCTTCCGCGCGTCCGACCACCAAGACTCCAGTCCCATGCAATGCTTCGCGCACAGCGTGGATTCTCTCCACTGCAAGATCGACATCGTAGAGCGGACTTTCCTTTCGATCGGCCGCATCTTCGATCGAAAGGCCCGCGACTCCGGTTTCAGCGCAAAGACGCGCGTTTTCCGCGCACCAGTTTGGATCGTCGGCGTAACCGTTTTCAAAATCGGCGTTGACCGGAATGTCGACGGCTTCAACAAGCTCGCGAATGTGCGCGAGCATCTCGTCGCGTTTAACCGCGCCGTCGGATAATCCGCGCGAGAAGGCGAAACCGGCGGAAGTGGTCGCGATCGCTTTGAATCCGAGGTGTTGCAAATATTTTGCGGTGCCGATGTCCCACGGATTCGGGATCGCGAAGCAGCCTCGCTGATGAAGCTCGCTAAAAGCTGTTCTGCGTTCCGCGATTGTGGGCATTGCCAAAGCTATCAACTCTCAACACTCAACTATCAACTAATGCCAGTCCGGTCCGCCAACGGACGGACTCGTCCCGCGGCGAGCTCGGACCAACACTCAACTATCAACCAATCGTGCGTGTTCGCCGGGCGGGCACGGTGGCATTGCCCCGGCCCGATCTGTCCGTGACGTGTGACCTCTGCCCTTGTCTCCTACGTTTTGTTGTAAAAGGCCTTGCCGCTGAACTTCTTTCCGCTCGCATCGGTGCCCCTGATCGTCACCGTGCGCGATTTGCCATCCTTCGCGACCGTGATCGTCCCTGACCACAGGATTTTTCCATCTTTCAACGCTTGGATGGCGTTGGTGCGATCATTTATGACTCGGTAGCCGACAGAGTTGTAGGCGAGGTTGCCTTTGATTGGATAGGCTTTCCCGTCAAACTTCCCAACCCAGACGCTATGCGTCGGTTTCCCATCCTTATCTGTCCCGTCAACTGTCACTTTGATTTTGTCCCCTTCCTCGGTGTAAACAACGGTGTTGTTCTTTCCCATTCCCGCCGGCAACTTTGATTTCGCCTCATTGATCTTCCAGGTACCGATCTGCGCGTTGGCCGCAAAACAGGCTGTTGCCGCCATAAAAGAAACGGCCACAGCTCCTACCGCGATTCGAGATTTGTTCATGCATCCGATTCCGGCAAAAATACGCTTCGCGGTCAACACGAATTTCGCGCGCAACATCAACCAGACTGGCTCCGACAGAAAAAAGATTGACCGGGAATCGAAACCCGGAGTTCGATGGCGGGATGAGAACAAAATTTATTCTGATCGTTTGTTTGGTTGTGCTTCCGCTGGCAATTGTCTGCAACTTTCCGCCAAGCGCTAAAGGCGCAGACGAACAAGCGGTTCGTGATGCGGATGCCGCATGGTCGAAAGCGGCCGGCGCGAAAGATCTCGATAAGACCGTTTCATTTTATGCCGACGACGCGATTGTCCTGCCGCCAAATGAAGCGGCTGTAACGACGAAGGACGGTATTCGAAATCTTTGGAAGGGCCTGATCGACGGCGTGACTAGCGTCAGCTGGAAAGCGACAAGGGTGGAAATGGCGAAATCGGGTGACATGGCATGCTTGACCGGCACCTACGAGATGACCATGAACGATGGCAGCAAGGACCAGGGCAAGTATTGTGAGGTTTGGGAAAAAAAGGCCGACGGCAAATGGAAATGCGGCACTGACATCTTCAATTCTGATCTTCCTTTGCCAGGGGCCTCGCCTGCGGCGGCCGAGAAGAAATAAAAGGACAGGATTAACAGGATTTAAATTGATTAGAAGGGGTCTGTTAAAATCGGGCAAATCCTGTCTAGCTCCTAACTCCAGTGCATCTCGATTTCGCTAACGCGCTCAATCTTGTTTCAACCGTCACGTTGATCGGCGCGCTTGTCTTCACCGGCTTGCAGGTGCGCGCAGCCAATCGCGCGCGCCGCGACCAAGCGGCCGTGACCGTGATTGAAACCGCGGCCCTGAGCGAGAACTCGGCCCGCTTCTTAGAATTGTTGAGCGAGATTCCGGAAGATGCTTCCGCCGCCGTAATCGAGAATCTAGATGCAGACACGAGGCGCCAGATTTTTCTGTTCGGACTGCGGGTGGAAGTAATCGGCTACATGGTTTTTCACGGCCTGGTGAACGTTCAAACCGTGAACGATCTAGCCGGCGGCGCGATCCGCAGTTTTTGGTCGCGCGCGAAAAACTGGTCGGAGGAGAGACGGAAGCGCACCGGCCACGATGAATTTTTGGAATGGTGCGAGTGGCTCGCGACACAGATCGCACAGTATCGCGCGACGCGACCTTATGTGCCGGCTTACTCGCGGGCCCGAGCCAGACTGGCTTCAGAAAAGTAAACGACAGGATTTGCCCGATTTTTGACGAGACCCAAAACGCAAAGGCCGAGAATCCAATCCTTTGAATCCTGTTAATCCTGTCTAGTCGCGGGGGACGACATGAACGACCTCGCTAAGATAACCACGTTCGCAAAACGATATGCCGAGGCGTGGTGTAGCCAGGATCCAAAAAAAGTCGCCGCGTTTTTTTCGGAGAACGGATCCATCAGCATCAACAATGGCCCGCGCGCAGTTGGACGCGCGGCGATCGCCAAGGAAGCGCAAGCGTTTATGACAACGTTTCCGGACATGATTGTGACGTTCGACAAACTTGAGCCGCGCGGAGATGTGACGGCGTTTCATTGGACGTTGGTCGGAACCAACACCGGACCGGGCGGCACCGGAAATAAAGTTCGGATCGGCGGCTACGAGCTGTGGAAGATCGACAACGACGGACTGATTGCAGAATCGAAAGGCAACTTCGACGCCGCGGAGTACGAACGACAGCTTCGAGGCGAGCGCCGCGTCGTTTGAGGTTTGATGTTCTTGCTTGTCACTGGTCACATGTCACTCGTCACTTCCTAATAATGTCGGCATTCGAACATGTCACCGCGCTCTTGTCGTTTGTTTACGCATTGGCATTGACGCATCTGCTGGCGCGAATTGCGGAACTTATCGTTGCGCGCGAGCGGGTGAAATTTTCCGGATTGCTCGCGCTCGGCATGGTGAACGCCGTTCTCCTGGTGTTCGTAAACTGGTTGTCGCTTTGGGATCTTCGCTCGGTCACGAACTGGGATCTTGCGTCTATCGCCATTCAGTTCTTGTTCGCTGTTTCCGTCTATGTGATCTGCGCATTGGTCGGACCCAAAGCCCCGGATGACGGCGCAATCGATCTGGAGGATTTTTTCTGGCGCCAACGCACCTATTTCTACGGCGCCATCATCGTCTGCCTCGTTCTGGCGCTGCTCGCTAATCTCGATTTTTTGAAAACACCGAACACGGCACTATTCGTGAAAGAAAATCTGGGGACCATGGCGATGTTGGTCCCTTCTGCGCTCGGATTGATATCACGGAACCGGGCGACTCAGTGGGCGGCCGGCGTTTGCTTTCTGGCGATGATAATTGGATTCGCGATTATGTTTAGTAGTAGCCTCGGCTAACGCGCTCGAACGCCTCGGACGGAAAAAAGCATTGACGGAGCGGGCAAATCCCGTCTTCATCTGCGCCATGAAATCAAAGACTCTGTTAATCGTTATCGCACTTTGCTTTGCAACAGGGACAGCTTGTTTCGCGGCGAACGCGAACATGGGGACGTGGAAGCTTAATACAAAAAAATCGAAGCTCGCGGGCGGGGGGAACCGAAACAACACGGTGGTCTATTCATCAATGCTGTTCCAAACAAAGGTCACGATCGACGGCACAGACGCGAAGGGTAAACCGATGCACAGCGAATGGTCCGGCCAGTTCGATGGGAAAGATCATGCTGTCACCGGCGATGCAATGGAAGACATGCGTGCCTACACGAAAGTCGATGATCACACCTTGAATTTCACCATGAAGAAAGCGGGGAAAGTGGTGGTGACGGGTCGAATTGTGGTCGCGCCTGACGGCAAGAGCCGCACCGTCACCACGATTAGCACTGACGCGAAGGGCAAGAAAGTCAGAAGCACGGCCGTTTACGACAAAGCCTGAAGATCGTTGAGGGGTTGAGCAGTTGAGAGGTTGAGGCGCGATGTCGCGGCCGACACGGCGCGGCGACAGTTCACGATTTGCAAAAACTGCGATTTATCCTTGCGGGCTAATTAAACCCGAATACCTTAGTGACCCGCAGACAAGCGGTCCCGAAACAGTTCGGGGTTGTTCTCCTCTGGCTCGAAGCGAGCCGATTCTGGTCGGATTACTGACGAGGGTCGGGTTTTGCTTTGTACCGGGAGGAGAAGGTCGATCTTTGACAGTTTGGTTTTGGATTCG
>JBEEHZ010000047.1:0-8021 GCA_041167705.1 Verrucomicrobiota bacterium
AAAATCGCCAGGCCCATCAGCACTTCGTAAAGCGCGAAACCTTTTTTACTTCGCCGCATAGTTTGCCAACTCGCCGTGGCCTGTAAGCGGCGAATAATTTGCCGTCCAGGTGCCCGCTCTTCCGACAAAGCGAACGATTGCGGGCTCGCACGTGCCCGTCGGCCAAAAAATCCATTCGCCCGCGGGCTTCGCGGTCAGCGCAGCCGGCAGAGTGAGCGTCAATGCGTTTCCTCGTTCTAACGAAAACGTCGCCACCGGCTTTTTTTCTTCGTCTTTAGCGAACGCCTCCGGTTGCACAATCACATCTTGCTTGCCCCAAACGATGAGATAAGCGCGGTGCTCGGCCACGCTTCGTTCCTGCGCCTGTCGAACGAGATTGTTAAATCCGTCCAACGAAGCGCGCAGTTTCCTGTCCGCAAAAACTCCGCTCAGACTGGGCACCGCCATCAAAAGTATGACCGTCAAGATCGCGACCGCGATGATGATCTCGATCAACGTAAATGCCCGGCAGCGTTGCATCGGCGAAGTTACGCTCCCCGCGCGAAATCACAACACACCGGGGGCCGGTGAGCGGCTCGACAAATGGCCGTCCCAAATTGCCTTCCAAGTTGGGCCAAGGGGTCTGCATGACCGCCGAAGTTGAAGGTTGAGAGTTGAGGGCGTTAAAAAAAAGCATGTTTAACTTTGAAAAACTCGACGTCTGGCAAGAGGGGATCAGCGCCGATCACTTGTCGCAGAGCGATGATTTTGTTGTAGGCCAGCGCTCATCCCCCAACCGGGCTCTGTCACTCAACTCTCAACCTTCATCACTCCACCCGACGACGATAGAATCGCCCCGCCGAAATTGGCTTGCATCCTCGGCGAGCGAGACTGATGGTTCGTGTGAATATGAGCTTCCTTGCCAGCCTGACCAATTTGTTTTCCGGAGGCGACTTACTGATCATTCTCCTGGTCATTCTGCTGCTCTTTGGCGCCAAGAAATTGCCCGAACTCGCGCGCGGAATGGGTCAGGCGATCAAAGAATTCCAAAAGGCGAAGGACGAATTTACGGACGAGTTGCACAAGGCCGGTCAAAGCGACACCGCCGCCAAGGGGAACCTGCCGCCGGCATCAACCGTTCCGCGAACCGATATTCCCGCAGCTGGCGACGCTCGGCCCGATCCGAACCAGGCCGCTAACCCTGGCGACCAAACCAAGCCAGTTTAGATTTTGGCGGATCGAGCAGTCCGTAATGCCAGTCCGGCTAGGACCTCGGTGTCATTTCAACGCGCCGAAGGCGCCATTTTTAGCATCGCCCGCGGAGCGGCCGATCCACCTTAAGAGCGGATAGAGTTGACCTGCACCGCCGTTTGCGACAATTTCGCGCGCTTCATTTATGCCCGATGTCGACCTACGCCCGCGCATTAAAGAGATGCTCGTCAAAAATTTGATGCTGCAGACCACGCCGGACCAAATCGGCGACGATTTGCCTCTTTTCGGCCCGAACGGCCTCGGACTGGACTCGATCGACGCCCTGGAGCTGGTGGTCAGCATGGAAAAAACGTTCGGGGTTGGCGTCCCGAACTCAGAGGTGGCCAGCAAGGCCCTTCGGACGGTCAATACAATCCACGATTATATTCTCGAAAAACGCGAAAAGGTTGTTCACACTGGGGAAAAGATCGACAAACCCGCGTGAATTTACTTCATCTCGAGAGCAGCGGCAGTTGGGGCGGACAGGAATATCGTACCTGTCTCGAAATCAATTGGCTCAACGCTAGTGGTCACCGCGCCTGGCTCATTTGCGATCCGACCAGCGAAGTGATGACCAAAGCGCGAGAGCTTGGCACTCCGGTCATCCCGATGTCGCTCAAGCATCGCATCAATCCGCTCGTTTCATTTCGCATCTGGCTTTTCTGCCGCCGGAACCGCGTCGATCTGATCAAAAGCTATAGCTCAAAAGACCACTGGCTTTGCCTGCCGCTTTTTCTCTGCGGCTGGCCGGTGACCCGGGCCCGCTGCATCACCGATCCGCTTGGCAAAAAGAACCGCGCCTTTATCTATCGGTATGGCTGCGCAAAAATCGTGGCCGATGCGCAAGTCATTAAAAAAGAATTCATCGAGCAGTACGGCATCGCGCCCGAAAAAATTGAGGTCATCGGGTCGGCGGTCGATCTCGAGAAATTCTCGCCCAAACACGATCCGATGAAATTTCGACGCGAAGTCGGACTTTCGGCGGAAACACCGATCATCGCCAATATCGGCATGATTCGGCCCGACAAAGGACAGTTCAATTTAGTGGAAGCCGCGCGAATCGTGCGTCACCAGAGGCCGGATGCGCATTTTGTTTTTGTCGGCGAAGCAACTGGCGGCCGGAGCCGGGAAAAATGGGTGCGCCGTGCAATCGACCGCGCTGGTCTCAACGGCAACGTCCTGATGATGGGATACCGCTGGGACACGCCGGATATTCTGGCGGCCGCGAACATGGTCGTGATCGCGTCGCGTCACACTGAAGCGTCGCCGATTGTCCTGCGCGAAGCTTTCGCCAGCGGCCGGCCGGTGGTCGCCACGCGCGTCGGCGATGTCCCGGAAATTATTGTTCACGGTGAAAACGGATTGATCGTGCAACCAAACGACAGCAACGCTCTCGCCACGGCCATTCTCCTGTTTCTCTCGGACGCAAATCTGGCCGCGCGCTGCGCTGAGAACGGCCTCCGTTATGCGCGCGAACATTTCTGTTTCGATCGAATGATGCGCGCCAAGCTTGATGTCGATCTTGCGTTAGTCGAAGCGAACAAGAAGCGCCGTGTTCGAGCCACGGACCGCGGCGAAATTGCGCCGCTGGCGCGGATCGCAAGCCCGGAGCCGATTTTACCCGACTGATGAGGCGTTGATCGCGTCGATCAATTGCCGGAACCGCCCGAAGTTGTTTCGATACGGGGTCAGGATCAGTCGCGGCCAGTTCCAGATTTCCGGTTCGTTTTTTTCCTGTCGCAACGCGCTCCCTTGAACAATCGCGCCCTCACGAATGAGGTCCGCGAAATTCTTGTTCAGGTCGGCAACCGCGCTTTTCGATAATGGATGGCGAATCCGCACAACCCACTGTTCCCCAACCCAGCGCGCGGAATGATAGATTTTGTAGAACTGGAGGATCTCGTGCACCGCTTGGTCGACATCGCGCGCGATCTTGAAGAAAGAAAAATCTTCCGATGAAATCAAACCGAGTTTGAAAAGGTGCTCGGTTAGAAATTTTATCCACGTCTCCCAATAAGTGCCGCCGGGCCGGTCGAGCAGAACAACCGGAATAATGCGCGCTTTGCCGGTCTGCATCAGAGTGAGGACTTCGAAGGTTTCGTCCAACGTGCCGAAGCCGCCCGGGAAAAGCGCGAAGGCGTTCGATTCCTTAACAAAGTTGAGTTTGCGATCAAAAAAGTAATTGAAATTGATCAACTTCGGGTCGCCTTCGATTATTTCGTTGGCTTGCTGTTCGAATGGCAAACGGATGTTGAGACCAAAACTGCGGTCCCGACCTGCGCCCCGCTGGGCCGCGCCCATGATCCCCTCCCCGCCGCCGGTGATGACCATGTAATCGTGCGACACCATCGTCCGCCCGAAATCTTCGGCCACCTTCGACTCCGGCGCGTCTGAGCTGACCCGAGCCGAACCAAACACAACAACTTTTCGAAAATGCGAATAGCGCGCGAAAACTTTAGCGGCATACCGCATTTCTTTGAGCGAACGATTAATGAGCTTGAGATCGGCCACGCCCATCTCGTCCCGCGCCATTTTCAGCGCGGTCACAATCATTTCCTCGATCAGTTCCGGATTCTTGTTCGCGCCCCAATCGCGGACCAGATCTTTGACCCGCGCATCGAATGGCGGATCGACCGTCCAAAGCCGCCGCGCCGGCTGATCGTGAATCGCTCCCCCGGTAAAATCCTCCACTCTGAAGTGTAGAGGCAGCTACACCGCGATCAAATCTGCCAGGATTTCGCGCATGTGCCGGATCGGGACCGAATAATGACCTTCGCCTTCCACGTAGCGCGCTTTGCAATTGGGAAGTCGGGCCGCGACGTACTCCGCCACGCCAGTAGAAAAGGCACGATCTTTCGTTCCGTGCCACAGGCGCACCGGAACATCGATATCTTCCAGGCGAAATCCCCACGGCGCCGCAAAGATTTCCGCGTCGGCGGTGAGCCCTTTAATCGATGCTCGCCAGGCGCGGCGCTGACTTTCGAAACACGCCTCAAATGCGACCGAATCTTCCAGGGACGCCGCGTCGCACGGTTGTAATTTCAAAAGCTTAAACAAGAGCGGGCGAAACCGAACTGGCGGACGAATCCTCGCAATTGCGCCCGCCAGATAAAAAAGAACCCGCAGCGTTCGCGGCGAACGGCGATAGAGCCAGAGCAACCGGCGGTAAAGCGAAAGCAATCCCGAATGATCGTCAAGATCGACAATCGGGGGAGCGCCGCTTGCGATGGCGACTGCCAGGACTCGCTCCGGAATTTTCCAGGCAGCGGCGTAGGCGTAAGGCGCGCCGCCCGAGATCGCGAGGATTCGAAATTGTTGAATCCGCAGGTGATCAGCCAACTGCTCAACGATTTGCGGCCAATCGACCAACTTGCGATTCGGCTGAAAACTGGAATCGCGAATGCCGGGGCGATCAGCTGAAATAATTTTGACGCCCAGCTCCCGCGCGGCCGTGTCTGCCAGCTGCGCCATTGTGCGCGAGCTCGGCCAACCGTGAAAAAAGAAAACGGGCGTGCCTGTAGCGCTGCCGTACTCGGCGTAAGCGAGCTGGCCGCCACTTATCAACGAGAGCAATTTGCAGTCGTCCATGAAATTCCAACTATTTTCCGCAATCGCGCCTGGAGCAAAATCCTCTTTCCTGCCGAAGTTTGCGGCTGTAACTTTTTACACGTAGACCTGATTTGGTTTTCGTAATTTAAGTGTATGAAAGAAAAGAAACCGAGTAGCGGAAAAATCGAACTGCACGGCAGCGGAATGGGAGTTCCGTCCACCGAGGACATTGAACGACGCGCCCGCGAGATTGCGCTGATTGACGAGCGCAACCCCGACGAATTTACAGACGCCGATTGGAGCCAGGCCCGTGCCGAATTGATGGGCGTGGAAAATAACGAGCCGCCTGAAGAGACGCCCGAAAACTCCGAAATGACCGAAGAATGGGAAGTCGTGGCCAGTTCGAAAGGTCATCGCGCGCCGCGCCGGCTTCCCGACGAGCCCGAAGACCCGGAGGAGGACGAAACCGTGGGCGAACAACTTGTCAGCGACGGCCGCGAGGAAGCAGCTCACGATCAAATGGTCGAAGCGCGAAAGGAAGAGCTCAAGCAGGAGGGCGGAATCACTTGAATCAAACCGCGGTCGCAACAGTAGAGAAACCTGCGGCCGCGAAAAAGCTTTCGCGGGCGGAGAGCCTGCTCGCGCGCTTTCGCGAAGTTCGGAATTTCACGGCCAGGCTGGCCGGAAATCTCGCCCCGGAAGATTGCGTCGTGCAATCAATGCCGGACGTCAGCCCGACGAAATGGCATCTCGCCCATACCACTTGGTTTTTCGAGACCTTCATTTTGAAGAAATGGATGCCGGGCTATCGCGATGCCGTTCCTGAATACGCATATCTATTCAACTCTTACTACAACGCCGCCGGTGCGATGCATCGCCGCGATCTGCGTGGATTGATCTCGCGGCCAACGGTTGAAGAAGCGAAGAAATATCGCGTCTCGGTCGATTCAGACATTGATGATCTGATTTCCAATGCCGACGAGGAATTGTTTCGCGAGATCGAACCGATTCTGACGCTTGGAATCCATCACGAGCAACAACATCAGGAATTGCTCATCACCGACATCAAGCATGTCTTCGCGCAAAACCCGCTTTACCCGGTGTTCCGTCAACGCAACACCGAAACCAATAAGATCGGCATCAACCCGTTGAAGTTTATCGAGTTCGATGAAGCGACCGTTGAGGTCGGTCATGATGGAGATGGTTTTGCTTATGATAACGAGGGTCCAAAACATCGTGCATTGGTCCTGCCTTTCTCGCTCGCGGATCGATTGATCACTAACCGCGAGTATCTCAAGTTCATCGCCGACAGTGGCTATTCGCGCTCCGAGTTTTGGTTGTCGTTAGGCTGGACGACCGTCCACGAACAGAATTGGCGCGCTCCGCTTTATTGGATCGAGCGGGACGGCGAATGGTGGAATTTTACTTTGTCTGGTTTGCGCAAGATCGATCCGAACGAACCGATCACGCACCTCAGTTATTTCGAAGCCGACGCCTACGCGAACTGGGCCGGGGCGCGGTTGCCAACAGAATTTGAATGGGAACGCGCGGCGGCGAAGATCGACATCGACGGTAATTTCGTTGAGACCGAGCGGTTTCATCCGGCAACACTGAACGGACAACCGCGAGAAGGAGAATTCGCGCAAATGTTCGGGGACGTTTGGGAATGGACCCGCAGCTCCTACTCGCCTTACCCGGGTTATAGGGCCGGTCCGGGCGCGCTCGGCGAATACAACGGCAAGTTCATGTGCAATCAATACGTGCTCCGGGGCGGCTCTTGCGCGACATCGCGCACGCACATTCGCAAAACTTACCGCAACTTCTTTCAACCCGAAAAACGGTGGCAATTCACAGGGATCCGTTTGGCGCGCGATCTGTCGTGAACGAAAAAACTCTGTCTGTTGCCGCGGCAGCGACAAAAGAAAACTTTCGCGAGGAAGTGCTGGTCGGCCTTTCCAAATCGCCCCGGCAATTGCCGTACAAATTTTTCTACGACGAACGTGGCGCGCAGTTGTTCCAACAAATTTGCGAGCTGCCCGAGTACTACATCACTCGAACCGAAATTGAGATTCTGCGTTTGCACGGCGCGGAAATGGCAAAGGCGCTCGGTTCACAAATCGAATTGATCGGTCTTGGCACTGGCGCAGGAACAAAGACACGAATTCTTCTCGAGGAACTGCACGACCCGGCTGTTTATCTGCCAATCGATATTTCGAAGGAGCAGCTTGAAAAATCGTCCGCGCGGTTTCGGGAAATGTTTCCCACTCTGCAAATCCTGCCGGTCTGCGCCGATTATCTGGAATTGTTCGAGTTGCCATTGCCGCGCCGACTCTCTTCTCGGAGCGTCATTTATTTTCCAGGGTCGACCATTGGCAATTTTGAACCCGAAATCGCGAGTGAGTTCCTCGCCCGCCTAGTCGACCTCGCCGGCGACGGCGGCGGTTTGCTCATCGGCGTAGATCTCCAGAAAGATCGAGATGTTCTCGAGCGCGCTTACAACGATGCCGCCGGTGTAACGGCGCAGTTCAACAAAAATCTTCTCATGCGCATCAATGGCGACCTCGAGGCGGACTTCGACCTAAACCGCTGGCAGCATCATGCCATCTACAATCCGACCGAGGGGCGGATCGAGATTTACCTGATCAGCGACAACGAACAAACGGTTCACATCGGCGCCCGCGAGTTTCGGTTTCGTGCCGGCGAGGAGATTCTCACCGAATACTCCTACAAACACACCATCGTCGGATTTATCGAGCTCGCGCGCCAGGCTGGCTTTCATTTCGAGCAAGTGTGGACTGACGCCGCGCGCTGGTTTGGCGTTTTCTATTTCACCGTGGCAGTGTAGCCGTCGCCCTATGGGCGGCGCGCTTCGCACGGCGAAGCGACTACAATAAATGAGCGCGCTGGTTCAACTGGTCGGTGTTTCAAAAACATTCGGTGACGCCGCGGCCGTCCATGCGATCGATCTTTCGATTGAACGCGGCAAAACAACGGTGCTGATCGGGCCGAGCGGCTGCGGCAAATCAACGCTGCTCCGCTTGATCATCGGCTTGATCCAACCCGACGCCGGCCAAATCCAATTCGACGGAACTCAACTTCGCGCCGACAAGATCGACATCGTCCGGCGTCGGGTCGGTTACGTGATCCAGGAAGGCGGCCTCTTTCCGCACTTGACCGCGCGCGGAAATATTCTGTTGATGGCGCGTCATCTCGGTCGCGCCGACAGCAAAATGTGGGCGCGA
>JBEEHZ010000048.1:0-2831 GCA_041167705.1 Verrucomicrobiota bacterium
CGGGAGCGCAACGAAGGGACTCAACCAGCCACTACACCTTCGCCCTCGGCTGCGCCTTAGTGGCTTTGTCCGCATCCGCTTGCGCCGCGAGTTCGCGCGCGTAAGTCAGCGTATCGATCGCATCGACGTTTTTGTCCCTCCGAATCGCTTTGATTCGTGGAAAACGCAGCGCCAATCCGCTCGCGTGACGTGTGCTCAGCTGAATCGAGTTAAACGCGACTTCAAGGACGATATCCGGTTTCACCTCGCGATATCGACCGTGATCGACGATCGTGTTCTGCTTAAAATGCTCCGTCAGTTCCGCGATTTCGACATCGGTCAGTCCGCTGTAGGCCTTGCCGATTGGTAAAAGCTCGCCGCTCGTTTCGTCGCGCACCGCGAAGGTGTAATCGCTCAACACCTTGTTGCGTTTGCCATGACCAAATTCGGCGCCGACGACCACCACATCGAGGGTGGCCAGTTCTTTCTTTAGTTTGAACCAAAACATTCCACGTGCGCCTGGCGTATAGAAACTCTTGGGATCTTTGATCATGAGACCTTCGTTCAGACGCCGCCGCGCTTCCTGAAATCGGTCTTCAATCTGTTCAGCCGAAGATGCCGGGAAAACGTCTGCGATTTGAAATTGCGCCGGCAATATTAAGCCGCGGAGTAACTCGCGCCGTTCTTGCAGTGGAATTTTCAACAGCGATCTGCCGTTCAGCCAAAGGAGATCGAAGGCAATGAACGCGACTGGAACGTCCGCAGATGCAGTCGCAAATAAATCCGCGCCGTCGCTCTTGCGGCCCAGGCGTTTTTGTAAATCGAAGAACGTTAGCTTGCGTCCTTGCTCGAAGGCGACGATCTCGCCATCGAGGATAAGATCGACATCGAACTGGCGTGCCTGTTCGGCTAGCTCCTGAAACTGATCGGTGATGCGCCGCAGATCGCGCGAATAGATCTCGGCGCGTTTCGAATCGCGATGCACCTGTGCGCGAATGCCGTCGAATTTGTCTTCAACAAGAACGGTCGTTGCTGTTTGCGCTTCGGCGCCCTCGTTAAATCGCTCCCAAATCGCTTCCGCAGTCGGCTCCGGCGTCGCGAGCATGCATTTGATTGGCCGAAAGATCGACAACTCCGCTCGCTCGAGTTGTTTTTGCGATGCAAGTGACGCGGTCGTGCCGATATCGCCGAGCAACATGTTTGCTTCTTTGACCTGCTCGAGTGGAACTTCGAACGCGCGCGCAAGCGCTTCTTCCACCAATCCTTCGCGCAAACCAATCCGGAGGTCGCCGGTCAAAACCTTGACCACGTATTGACCTTCACGTGCTGACAAATTCGCAAAGCGCGTTTGCAGAAGCTCCGTTTTTGCAATTGGGCCGCCCGCGCGATGCAGTTTTTCGAACAAGTCGCGCGATTCCAAAATTGAAAATGGCTGCGGCTTCGTTCGTCCTTCGAGAACTTCGAATGCGGTCTTGCCGAGGTCGCCATGACTGGCCGCGATGCGATGGAATTCTGCGTCGCTGATTTTTGTGGCGGCGAGGAGCGCGCGATAAATCACTGCCCAGCCAACTTGCAATGTCCGCAGATCGCTTTGAGCAAAAGCGCGACCGGTCAGATAAGTCGCCACGACCGGTAACTGCTCGCTGTTCAAGGTGCGCAAATATTCGCCGAGGAAGCGCACCTTCTCTAATTTCGCCGCTGTCGCGGCGATCGACTCGCCGACGTTGGCGAATTCCAAAAATTCTGAAGATGTAGCTGCCGGTCCGAGCCGGACTGGCATAGTCCCCGGCGGCAGAGATTTTGGTTCTTCCGCTGAGACAGCGGCAGCTACAACGCTCTTCGGCAGCTTCAATTCCATCTGGTTTTCTTCGCTCAGCGCCCACGCTTCGATGCCGCGCTCGCGTAGATCGCGCGCGAACTCACTGGCGAATCCATGCAATGTGAAGACGCGCTTCGGTTGCACAAGATCGACATAGCGGATGAGATCGTTGTAATCGGCGTGATCGGAAAGCGGAAAGGCAGCGTCAACCTGATAGCGATAAACTGCGCTCGGATCGACAGCCCAGCCGGTGATCATCGCGATGCGTTTGCGCGGAATTTTCTGGATCATCGGCGAATGGCTCGCGCTCGGCGGACAGATGAGCACTTTGCCGGCGACGTCGTTCTTATTGTAGCGCACGTATTTGCAGAACGGCTGCCCAAATTGTTCGTAAATGCGGGTCATTTGATAAACCGAACCGTGCAGCATCGGCGTCAGTCCCACGCCATCGAGCGAACACAGGATCTCCTGAGCTTTGCCTAACGAGTAGCCGAGTAGCACCGGCACAGCGCTGTCTTCAATTGCCTCCCGGCAGAACGCAACGATCTGGGCGATCACTTGTTCGGTCGGCGGAAATTGGTACCGCGGCACACCGAATGTCGTTTCCATGATCAACGTATCGGCCTGACGCCATTCCGCTGCTTCGGCCGATTTGCCGTGACGCAATTTGAAATCGCCGGTGTAAAGCAGGGTTTCGTTTTCGGTCGCGAGAAACAATTGGGCCGAGCCAAAAATGTGACCGGCCGGCAGCAGCGTTACATCGACATCGTGGACGCGTCGCTCTTCGCCGAAAAGGCAAGACGTGTTCGGTCCGCGTGCCGGGCATCCGCACCTGGAGCAAACGCGCGGTGCGCTCGGAAAGAATCATCTCTTCATGGGGCGCGGTGTGGTCGCTGTGCGCGTGCGACACAAAAGCGAACCGCTTCGCCTCCCAGGGATCGAGCCACAAGTCGGACGCAGGGAGATATGCCCCGTGGTCGTAGCGGACTTCGATCATCGAAAATGATAACTCCTGGCTCAACGCGTTCCAAGC
>JBEEHZ010000049.1:0-4946 GCA_041167705.1 Verrucomicrobiota bacterium
TCTCAGGCATTCCCAACTTCTACGCGATGAACGATGCCTTTGCTCTTCAGAATTTGCTCCGCCTCGCTGAAATAATCGCGGATGTCCGATTGAGAACGGATCCAATCGATGTAGCGCTCAATTCCCGCTTCCAGCTCGACTTGCGGCTTGTAACCGGCCGAACGAATTTTCGTGGTGTCGCTCGTGAGATGACGCATTTCGCCCGGACGAAATTCACCGCGCGCCTCCGGTTCGATGTCGATCCTAAGGGTGGAGGAAACGATCTCGGCGACTTTGCGAATCGATACGCCTTTCTCGCTTCCGACATTTACTGCCATGCCGTCCAGCTGATCGCTCTCGGCCGCGAGCAGGTTCGCGCGCGCGATGTCCTCGACGAATGAGAAGTCGCGCGTTTGCTCGCCGTCTTCGTAAAGCACCGGCGGTAAATTGTTGAGTAAGCGGGTACAAAAAATCGCGATGACGCCGGTGTAGGGATTGAAGATGGATTGCCGCGGTCCGTAAGTGCACGAATAACGCAGCGCGACCGTTGGGACCCCGACTTGTTTGCCCCAAAGCAGAACGAGTTTTTCCTGGTCGACTTTGGTCAACCCATAAACCGTTTCGCCGCCGACGGGCGCGTTTTCGGGAGTGGGCGCGCTCTTGGTGATCGCGCCGCAGATTGGACAGTGCACTTCCCAATCGCCTTTCCGCAATTGTTCGACTGGCCGCACCGCTGGAAAGACGAGCTGATGTTTCGGACAAGTGCCTGCGCCTTCGCTGTAAACGGCTTGCGAACTCGCAACGACAATCTTTTTGATCGGGAAACCCTTCTCGCGAATGACTTCAAGCATTTGCGCAGTGCCTAACGAGTTAACATGCACGTATTTTGAAATCTCGGGCATGTAGCCGCCATACGCGGCCTGGTGAAAGACGATGTCGATCTTATCGAGCGCGGCCACAATCGTTTCGCGGTCACGTATATCGCCTTGGATGAATTCAGTTTTCGCGCTGATCCATGCCGGCTTGCCGCGGCGATGCGTTTGCGGTTCGAGATTATCAAGGACGCGAACCTTCCATCCCTCGCGCAGGAGCAGATCGGTAACGTGCGACCCAATGAGTCCGGCGCCGCCAGTGACAAGTGCGCGTCCTTCGTTCTTCGCCATGAACGAACGCAGGCTAGCGCTGTAGCGACTCTCCTACAATTGTTTCCGCGCCGTGAGCGCAGCGAGAAACTTCCGCGTGTTCGCCGCGCCGTCACGCGCCGTTTTGTCCGAGAGCAATTCTTCACACAGCCGGCGCAGTGTTGCGGCATCATCGACATCGTAACCAGTCGGCAGCAAGCTGACTTCGAGACTGAGTTCACCCGCGCGTTGTTTTGTCTGTTCCAAAACGCGCTCCGTGCTCCAATCGATTCGTTCGAACAGTTGCCGATGATTTTGTTTGAGGCCGATCAGGTAGTATCCACCATCGTCTGACGGACCTAACACAACGCGATCGTCGGGTTTCGATAACACCTCGACTGCCTTTGCGTAAACGTTCGCAGAAACAGTCGGACTGTCGGAATCGATCAGGCAAACTGAAGCGAAGCCGCACTGAAACAGATCCTCGGTCGCGAAGGCGAGCCGTTCACCAAACCTGTCACCGCGTTGTGGAAGAAGATCAAATTCGCCCGGCAAGATGTCGATGTAGGCGGCTTTGGCACCGATTGGCGTATAAACGCCGACGCCGCGTGCCGTCGTGCCACAGGCTTTTGCAATGGCGGCCGCGGTATCGCGAAGAAAACAGACATTGAGCTGCGCAGCTTCCTCCGGACGGAGTGGCGGGACGAGGCGCGTCTTGACTTGTCCAGCGCGCGGCGCCTTCGTCATTACCGCCAGCGCACAAAGATTTTTGCCGACCGACGCACGCGCAGCGGGATCGAGAACGCAATGTCTGGCCTGCATTTGGCTGAGTTATTCGCTCTCAGCTTTTCTCGCAAAGGGCGTACTGATAACGCCCATCCTGCCAGATTCGGACCGATTTCCATGGCAACTGCCGGAACAAGTTGCCGAACGCTTCAGTCGTGAGGACGGTAGCTTTTCTCGGCTCGCGATAGCCGTTCCCAGAATGAATGATGCTGGCGAGTAACCACATGGCCATGAGTGGAATCGAGGCCCAAAAAACATGGCGCGGTTCGGCAATGAAACACCGGCCGCCGGGCTTTAAGACGCGAAACATCTCTGCAACAGCGCGCTTGTGATCGGGGAGCACCGTAAAAATGCGTGACGCGATCAAAATATCGAATGACGCAACCGCGCATGGTAGTGCGAGGGCGTTTACACGTTCGAAAACACAATTGTTTACGTTTTCAGCGGCGGCACGCTGCCGCGCCGAGCGCACTTGGCTCTCGGAACGATCCACTCCGGTAACAGCAATTTGAGGAAATCGTCGCGCGAGTTTTCTCGAATAAAATCCGGGGCCGCAGCCGAGCTCAATCACCCGCGTTCCGGCCGCCGGGCTTTGAGTTTGCCACAAAGCTGAAATGATTCGCTTGGTGTCGTCGCGAAAGAGACGTTCCCGACAGAACGCGTAAAGCCACGCGACGCGTTCAAATAGACTATCGGTCGATTCTGCCGGCGCCCGCGACATGTCGGTTGCCGGTCTTTCGGCGACTTCGTGCGTAGATGCGACTGCGTTTGGGGGCATGATCTCTTTTAGTTGAATTCGCACCGGGTCACGAAGTTGTTCGCACTTCTAATAAGAATTTTTAGTTGAGGGCCGATTACTTCTTCTCCTTCTCCTCGCCAACAACTGCAGTAATGCGCCCACGCGCAGCCGCAGAGCAAGCTGTTGATAACACCGCCAACAACCGCATACAACATTGATCGCAGCCGAAGAGACGGAAGTTATTGTGCGTTATTCGAAGTTGTTGGCTTGTTGCTGTGGCATCGGTTAACAAAACGAAATGAATTTTCAGCTGCGATGCCTGTTTTTGGTCGTTGGAGTCAGCTTGTGCGGCCGAAACGTGGAAAGTGCCGACGAAAAGTCGCTTTGGGAAATTCAGCAAACACTGGCCTCCAAGAAGTATGTCGATCTTACGCACGAGTTTGGGCCGGGCATTCCACGATGGCCGGGGTTTCCTGATGAAACGCGGAAAACAATTTATTGGTATGAGAAGCGTCCTGACACGATGGGTGCCGGATTCTTTTCCGAGGTTTTCACACACGTCGGACAATGGGGCACGCACGTCGATCCGCCGGCGCATTTCATCAAGGGGCTGCGGACCGTGGATCAGATCGATCTCAAAGAAATGATTCTCCCGCTCGCGATTGTCGATGTGCATAGCGAGGCGGAAAAGAATCCGGATTACACGTTAACGGTTGAGCGTTTGAAAAAATGGGAGACTGATCACGGACAAATTCCAGTCGGCGCTTTTGTGGCGATGCGGACCGATTGGTCGAAGCGCTGGCCGGACGCGGCGAAAATGGAAAACAAAGATGCGAAAGGCACAGCGCACTATCCGGGGTGGAGCTTGCCCGCGCTAAAATTTCTCTACGAGGAGCGCAAGATCACAGCGTCGGGTCACGAAACCACGGATACGGATCCGGGGATCGCCACAACCAAGGACGACTATTCGCTCGAAACCTACATCCTGAGCACGAACCATTATCAAATCGAGTTGCTGACTAATCTTGATCAAGTGCCGGAGTCTGGCGCGCTTGTGGTGGTGAGTTTTCCGAAACCAAAAGGTGGCTCCGGATTTCCCGCACGCGTCTTTGCCATTTTATCGTAGGAAAGTATGGGAGCCGGAACCCGCGTGCGTTCTATTGCTGGGACCCACGAGTGGGCGTGACCTGGCCGTTCAGCCCGTTAACGGCAAGTCTCGATCCCTGCGTGGTCAAAAATGTGCTTGGTCAAGTTGACCGCAAGTCGCGGAACGAACGAAGATAGGCGCACGTATCATGCACATCGCCGACATCATGCGCGAGGATTCGCCCACGTTTTCGTTCGAGTTCTTTCCCCCAAAGACGCCGGCGGCGGCGGAGACTCTTTACCAAACGATTCGCGATCTCGAATCGTACATGCCGCACTTCGTTAGTGTGACGTATGGGGCCGGTGGCTCCACGCGAGACTTAACTCACAATCTCGTCGAGCGGATTCAACATACAACAAAACTTGATCCAATCCCTCACCTGACTTGCGTCTGTCATGATGGAAAAGAGATCGAAGACATTTTGCTTCGATACGCTAAGTCGGCGATTGGAAACCTTCTCGCGCTCGGTGGCGATCGGCCTCGTGACGTTCCTTACGACAAATCGCAGGACTCGTTTCAACACGCGATCGACTTGGTAAAGTTCATTCGAAGATTCAACGAATCGGGCGCACATCCAGATCCGCGCGGATTCGGAGTCGGCGTGGCCGGTTTCCCTGAAGGACATCCGGCAACTCCAAATCGATTGGTCGAAATGGATCACTTCAAAGCGAAAGTTGACGCTGGCGCAGATTACGTCGTCACGCAGCTATTTTTTGATAATCGCGACTTCTTTGACTTCCGCGAGCGCTGCGCACTGGCCGACATCCACGTGCCCATTATCGCTGGCATCATGCCGGTCACATCCATGAGCGGATTTAGACGCATCGCCGAGCTTGCCGGCGGTGCGCGCTTCCCCGCCAAGCTTCTGCGCGCTCTACGGCGCTGCGAAAATGATCCTGAAAGCGTTAAGCGCGTCGGTGTTCACTTCGCTTTGGAACAATGTCACGATCTTTTGGATAGCAACGTAGCGGGCATCCATTTCTACACGCTTAATCGTTCTGACGCCACGCGGATCATTTTTGACAGCCTCGGCATTCCGCGTCGGCGCAACGCACAGGCCCCGACGGTTTAGTCGGACTAAACTACGACATTTGCGCGAAGTCTCTGAACCGAGCAAAATCTGACAATGCTCGAGGCTCGGCGCGCAGTCTATCTTCAGGTCGCGACGCTCATA
>JBEEHZ010000050.1:0-4879 GCA_041167705.1 Verrucomicrobiota bacterium
CGCGCGCAAAGATACCCATTGCTAACGCAATTTGGAGCGAATCCAATTGCCGCATCACACGCTGAAGTTGCGGTGTCGGCTTCACCCGACGCAGTTCGTCCATAACTATCGCCTCACGATTTGACTCCAGCTCCGCGATGGTCGCCTGGTCACGAGTTAGCTCCAAAAAATAACGCGACCCCGGCTCGACGATTGGATAACGCTGCGAAAATCCCTGTTTGTCGGGTAGAAGAATTAAGACGCGATCCGTTCCTACTGCCTCGGCTACGGTGTTGGCAAAGCGGTCCAGCAAATCGCGCAGGGTTGTGACTGACGACAGGATTTTGGCCGCCTTACTCACGGTCGCGCGAAAATCCAGCCGGTGTGAACCGATGAACAAACGTTCGGCAAGTCGCTGCGACATGCCGCGGGCAGGGGCCATGGCAAAGGCGATGACAATCGCGGCTGCCGCGTTGGCAATGATGTACGCATTGGGCAACGAGTGTCTCAGAGCGGTCGCGACTAGCCACCAAGCAAACGCGTACAGAACGAGCAGATAGATCGCTAATAGTGCGTAAGAGATCAATCGTCGGAGCAGCAGCCCTACGTCCATGATTTTTCTCGTCGCGATGCCGTAGGAGATAATCAGACTAAAAAGGACGATTCGTAGAGGCGGAAACCAAGTCAGCTCGGACGGATCGATGAACAATCCGAGACCGAAGGATAAAAGAGTTGTTCCAACCGCGACGGCTGCGCCAATCAAAATAAATGCAAGTTCGGCGCGTTTCGTCGCGGTGGTTCTACGCAGGTCAAGCGTGTAACTTAGAATCAGGACGGCTCCAGCTCCTGCAAAATAAAAAAGATACGGCTGAAAGTTTCGATAGATCGGAACAAAAGAGCCAGTCGCTTTCGACAAATGCGCGCCTTGCAGGAAGAAGTTTGTTTCACAGAATCCAACAACCACAATCGATGCAGCGACCCAAGCCCACGAATAGCGCAGGATTTCTGGCCAGCGCCGATCTCCATTTTTGATCGACAATCGGAGCAAGTTGAACACTGTCAAAAGGAGCACGCCAAAAACAGAGGCTTGGCGGATCCAGAATGCCGCGGCAGTGGGTGAGTTTGTTGTCAGCACCGAGTACAAGCTGAACAACCAACCTGCCGCTACCAGCGACAGCAGTAAGAACGACTGGTTCGCCTTTCGGTGTCGGTTTGCCTGGAAGACTACGAGACCGAGCGCCAGTTGAATAAACAACGCGACCAGTATTGGAATGGTCGAGCTATTCATGGCCGTTAACGCGATCGACCACGAGCGAGCTGGCGCTGCCCCCCAGACCGCGAACATTCATTAAAATACAGTTCAGTTTCGCTTTTCTTGCTCGCAACGGCACAAAGTCTAAGTCGCACTCCGGGTCTGGTAGCTCGCAGTTGGTTGTCGGCGCAATGACCTGGTCGCGAAAGCTTAAGGCGCAGGCCGCCACTTGTAACGGGCCGCCGGCCGCAAGCGGATTTCCCGTCACACCTTTGATCGAGCTGATAGGAATTGAATACGCGCGCTCGCCAAACACTTCCTTAATGTAACGCACCTCCGCCACGTCGAGAACAGGATGGCCCGGACCATACGCGGAGATGTAGTCGATGTCGTTCTCGGATCGACCCGCATTTGCCAGCGCCAGCCTCATTGAATCAGCCAATCCGGAAGCGGGATCATCCGGCGCGCGGTCGCGCTGGGTCGCGTAACCGGTAATTTCGAGATAAATGCGCGCGCCGCGCGCTTGTGCGCGTTCGAGATTTTCGAGCACGAACATTCCGGCGCCTTCTGAAATCACTCCGGTATCGCGCTCCATATCAAATGGACGGCTCGCTTTTTCCGGTTCGCCATTGCGAAAAGAGCTAAGGCCCGTCGCAATGAAGCTTGCCATGCCGTGCTTGGTCAGCGGTGCATCGGCGCCACCGGCGATGGCGAGTTCGGCCGCACCCGATCGAATCATTGCCGCAGCCAGCGCCACCGCGTCCAGACCGGATGGGCAGGCCGACGAAACAGTTGCGGCATGCGCTCGCGCGCCAATTCGATCCGCGATCAGATTTGCGGCCGCCTGCGGTTGTGAACCGCCCAGCGCCGTCGGGGCGATTGCATCAATTCCTCGATTGTCCGAAACGCGAAAAACATTTTCGATCACATCCAATGCGCTTGTGCTCACGCCAACAACAACCGGCGTCGGACTCGGAAAATCTGCCTCGCTAATTTCGAGGCCCGCGTCTTCGAGCGCCATCATGGTCGCGGCGTAGGCGAACTGCGTGTGCCGCGCCATCCGTTTTGGTTTCAATTCCGGTTCGATGTAATCGTATGGATCAAAATTTTTTACTTCACCGGCAATCCGACTTTTCAGATCGCTCGCGTCAAACAGCGTGATCGGGCCGATGCCGCTCCGGCCGGCCACGAGCGATTTCCAAAATTCCTCGTTGCCGATTCCATTCGGCGCCAGAATTCCCATTCCGGTAATGACAACGCGATTTCGCTTCATTGTTTTTGGCGACCCCGCGCGTACAAACCGCTCGCGAAGACAGTCCGAGTGATGGCCGCCGTGAAGGCCGGGGGGCTGGCGGTTAATTGAGTGTCGATCTTTTCGGGCACGAACGAATCACCGCGCATTCTAAACGCTACATTAGCTCCAGTCATTATATTTTTTGCGTTCCAAATAGATCACTTATTCACCAAAGCCCGGAACTTATTCACAAGTTGCACCTTGCGTGCCACTGATTTCTGCTTCAACGTTCGCCCGGCTGAGCTAGATGAATTTGCGCCGGTTTTTTTTGTTTCTTCGCCCTGTCTACGGCATGCCCCTAGCTTCTATTAGCGCTGCCGCATTATGACCGCCGCGACCGAACTGCCCCAAATTCTTGTTATTGATGATGAAATGGGGCCGCGCGAAAGCTTGCGCATGCTCCTGAAACCGAATTATCAGGTGCACACGGCCGATTGCGTCGAGGCCGGTCTCAAACTCCTCAAAGAGAAACAGCCCGACACGATCGTCATGGATATTCGGATGCCGGGAATCAGCGGGATCGAGGGTTTGCGCCAGATCCGTGAGATCGATCCGAATCTCTCCGTCATCATGCTCACCGGTTTTGGTGCGCTTGAAACTGCGAAGGAAGCTCTCCGGCTCGGCGCGAACGATTACATCAGCAAGCCTTTTGATGCTCATGAAATGCAGCAAGTCATTGATCGCAATGTCGAACGCACCCGCGCGCATCGAACAAGCGAAACTGCCTCCGCCGAAATTAAAGAACTAAATAACCGTTTGCTTCAACAACTGGCGCAAAAAGAGCGATTAGCGGCGCTCGGCCAGGCCTCTGCGGAATTTGTCCACGACCTTGGCAATCCGCTCACCATTGTTTGGGGTTACGTCCAACTGCTCGCCCGGCGACTCGACAAATCCGAGGAAGACGAGAGCGCCAGTTCGGTCAAAGAATTAAAAATCATCGAGCAACATGTGCGCACCTGTCGGGAATTGCTTACGATGTGGCAAGGCTACGGCAACGTCGAAGCTTCACCGCCTAAGTCGGTTTCCATTTCGGGGACCCTGCGGGAGATTCTCAAGGGCCTTGCCTCCGTGGCCGATCAAAAGGGAGTAGCTTTTCGAGTGACGATTTGTGACGACCCATGCGTCCTTTTGGGAGACGCCTTGCAGCTGAATCGCGCGATTCAAAATGTGATCATCAATGCCATTCAAGCCTGTCCTGACAAAAGCGGAATTGTCACGGTCACCTGCGCCCAAAAAGATTTTTATGTCGATCTTCGCGTGGAAGATAACGGACCCGGTATCCCAGCCGGGCAGTTGCATAAGGTTTTCGATCCTTATTTCACAACCAAGCAAGCCAAGAGCGGCACAGGCCTTGGACTTTATATCACCAAGAAGGTTGTCGAAGATCACAACGGCTCGATCAAAGTCGAAAGCACGACCAGCACCGGCACGGTTTTCACGATTCGTCTCCCGCTCGCCCCTAATTAAATAGCCCGCGCGCTCGCGACGATCGCGCTTCTTTGCGTTTTCTTTCGCGCGGTTTCACTTGTCAGTTCCCTCGCGTTTGGTTTTGCTGAATGCGTGTCGTATCGCGTCGCGCCGATTTTCTTAATTCGTTTAGCGGGCGGACCGTTTGAATGCATCGAACAATTGGCCACGCCCGAAACGTGCGCGTTAGGGCGCGAACTGGTAACGAGCCAAACCGGATCCGACGACGCCAACAAAGCGCAGCTTGCGCACATCCTGGAGATCGAGCTCGCGTCCGTCCGCGCGAAACTCTGGAAAGCTGCTCGGACAGTCTTGGCCCCGTATCTCGTTTTTGCCGGTGCCGGTGCGCGCGAACTGCTTCGGCATTTACTCGATTTTTCTCGCGCTCCAAATCTGAGCCATCGTAACGCTCGAGCGGGCGATCGCGAGCGGCATCTGCTGCTTTATCTTCAACGCGTCGCCGCTAAGGATGACACCTTTAGCGAGTTCGGACCGTCGGGCTGGGGGACGATCGGAAAAAACATTTCTGGCGTAACACTCGCACCGGAACCGGGCATCGCGAAACGGGAAACCTTTCTTGAACGCTGGATTGCGCACGCCATCGCCGCTGCGATCAACACCGACTCGGCGAACTCAAATCCGAAACTGGCTGTGCCGGCGCTTGAGCCGCATGCCGTAGAAGTGTTGTTGCGGGATGTGGAAAATTGGTTGCCGAGTTCAGTTCGCGACAAGTGGTTGTCGATCTTGCAGGCATTGGTCGACCTTCCGCTGAAATTTGCCGCGACCAGTGATTTGCAAGATCGACAATCGATCATCGACCAAGCGCAAACGTCACTCCAAGCAATCGGCGCCGGACCAAAACAGGCCGGTCGATTCCTTTACGCCGC
>JBEEHZ010000051.1:0-6407 GCA_041167705.1 Verrucomicrobiota bacterium
CTTCGCCTTCCAAAAATGTTTTTAGCGCAGCCGGCGCGGGCCCAGCGGCACGGCTAACCAGCGTTGAGAAGCAAACAATTGCAGCAACGAAGAGTCCAAGGGGGGACTTTTTCATAGCTTTTTCTAATCCAATTCGGAGCGCCGATGCAATCCGGATGTCTAGAGCAGCTGATAAGGATCGACATCTACTGCGGCGAGAACGTCTTCCGGCAGCGGCAATTTGTCGAGCGTTTCGCGCACGAGCCGGCTCAGTCGCATGATCGCTTCGCCTCGCAGCAAGATGTGAAAGCGAAATTGACTTTGCAGTTTTTCCAACGGTGCCGGCGTGGCCTCGCCGAGTATGAATTCGGTGCCGAGGGATTCTTTCAGGCGCCGGACCAAAGTTTCGGCCGATAATTTGGCCCGGGCTTCATGCGCAGATCGGACCGTGATCAAGACCGCATGTTTGAATGGCGGAAAATCACAACGTTCTCGAAACTCCAGTTCCTGCTGGAAGTACCCGGCGAAATCGTGGTGCCGCGCAAATTGGATCGACGGACTAAAGGGCGTGTAGGTTTGCACGAAAACCTCACCGGCTGTTTCGCCGCGGCCCGCGCGGCCCGCTACCTGAGTGAGTAGCTGAAAAGTCCGTTCGCCCGCGCGGAAATCAGGAAGGTGCAACGCCAGATCCGCGTTAATGATTCCGACCAGCGTCACGTTCGGAAAATGGAGGCCTTTCGCGATCATTTGCGTTCCGACCAGAATGTCGATCTTGCCGGTGCGGAAATTCCGTAAAGTTTCGCGATAAGCCTCTTTGCGCGTCATCGAGTCGGCGTCCATTCGTCGCACATTCGCTTTTGGAAAAAGATGCGAGACGGTGGACTCGACCTTCTCGGTCCCGAAGCCCGCGTAAATAAGTGCGTCCTTTCCGCAGTCGGGGCATTTCTTCGGCACGGCGGCGGTGTGTCCGCAAAGATGGCAACTCAATCGCGCCATGTGGCGATGGAACGTGAGCGCGACACTGCAGTTCGGACAATTGCGGGCTTCGCCGCAATTACTGCAGAGCAGCGAGGTTGAAAATCCGCGCCGATTCAAAAATAGAATTGTCTGTTCGCGTTTCTCGAGGCGATTGGCAATGGCTTGAGACAATTTCTCCGAAAGGATCGGAGCGATCTTTTCTTTCCGCCGTTCCAATCGAAGATCGACAATACGCATCAGCGGCATCTGCTGATCGTCGACGCGCTGGGTGAGATTGAGCAGCTCGTATTTGCCGGCGGTAGCGTTGTGATAACTCTCGAGCGACGGCGTGGCACTGCCGAGCACAACCGCGCATTTCTCGATCTTGGCCCGCACGACCGCAACGTCCCGCGCGTGATAACGCGGTGCTTCTTCCTGCTTGTAAGTCGTCTCGTGTTCTTCATCGACAATGATGAGTCCGAGGTCCTTCAGGGGCGCGAACACCGCGCTGCGCGCGCCAATCACGATCCGCGCACGACCGGAATGGAGCTTGTGCCATTCGTCGTGGCGCTCGCCTTCCGATAAATGACTGTGAAGCACGGCAACGACTTCGTGCATCTGAGCAAAACGACTCTTGAAGCGTTCGACGGTTTGAGGCGTGAGCGAAATTTCCGGGACAAGGACGATCGCGGTTTTGCCGCGCTCGAGGGCAGTTCGAATTGCCTGCAGATAGATCTCGGTTTTACCGCTGCCGGTGACGCCATGCAACAAAATCGGCTTAGCTGTTTCGGGTGCAGCAAGAGCGTCGGTGATCTTGTTCAGCGCGAGAGCTTGTTCCGGGTTCAACTCAAGATTTGTCGTCGCAATAAATTGCTCGTCCGCGTGCGGATCGCGCTCGACCGCTTCTTCGCGGAGCTCAATCAATCCACGCTTGGCGAGCGCACGCAGTGTCTGGTTATCGAGCGAAGTTTTGCGCAACAATTGCGCGGCCGGCATCGGCTTTTCCAGTTTGGCAATCGCTTCGAGCAGTTCGGCCTGGCGCGGTGCGCGCTTCCGCAAGTTGTCGATCTTGTCGATGTCGATTGTTGTCAGCGGCTGCACGAAGAGTTGTTTTTTCCAGCCGACTTCCGCGCGCCTGATCACCTGCGGCAGCAAACTGCGCATCACTGTTTCGAGCTGGCAGCAATAATAAGTGCTCATCCATTTCGCCAGCTCGAGAAGCGATTCACTGATTGCCGGAGCTTCGCCCACCAGTGCTTCAATTGGCCGAATTCCCTTCGCGTCACTTTGCTCGAGCGTAGCCAGAACCGTGGCGAGAGCGGATTTATCGCGAAACGGAACCCGCACGCGCGAGCCGATCCCGATCCGGTCAGCCAGCGTTTCCGGCACGGAATAATCGAGCTCGCGTTGAATGGCGCGGTCGATGATCACGCGAACGTAATTAGGCTTCATCATCTTGCTGGCCGACAATTTAATTGAACTTTGGGTCGATCACGAGCATGAGGTCGGAAATAAGATGGCCCGGTTCACCTTGAAACTGATTCTGTGTTTGCTGGTCGCCCTGGCGGCCGGGTTCGGCTATCTCGCGCTCCGATCCGGCGACGCGCTCTACAGTTTTTACGAGTGGGTCAGCCCGGCGCGATTTCAGCAATACGATAAACTCATCCTCTCCGTCGCCGCGGAGCACCAGCTTGATCCAATGCTGGTTAAAGCTGTCATCTGGCGCGAGAGCCGGTTTGATCGTCAAAAATATGGAACCGCCGGCGAGCGCGGCTTGATGCAGGTCAGCGAGAAAGCCGCAAATGAATGGGCGCGCGACCATAAAATCGACAACTTCCAGGTCGACCAACTCTTCGATCCAACGACAAATCTTGAGGCCGGTTCGTGGTATTTGCGCCGTGCGTTCGACCACTGGCAAAACGAATCCGAGCCGATGGCGTTCGCGCTGGCCGAATACAATGCCGGAGCAAGCCGGGTCCAGCGGTGGGTTAAAGCCGGTGGAACCACGGCCAGCCAATTTCTCGGCAACATCGATTTTCCCGCTACGCGCAAATACGTTCAATCGATTCTCGATCGCTACGTCTTTTACAAAAAGCGCGGCCGAATGTGAGCCGGCCTTTGCTTAGGCGAATTCGCTGCCAATTTTTGCGTTGAGTTGAATGATGTTGTCGATCTTGAGCGACAGCTCGACCCCGCGTTGCCTCAACGCCGCGATGACGCTTTCGGTCGGAATATTTCCAACGAGCGAATTTTGCGCGAACGGGCATCCGCCCAATCCGCCAATCGCGGAATCGAATCGGCGGCAGCCGGCGTCATAAGCGGCGAGAATTTTCGAGATCGCGTCTGCGGGCGTGCTGTGCAAATGGACGCCGATTTCACCCGTAATACCAGATTTCATCGCGGTCGCGACCACTTGCTGAATCAACGCGGCGTCGGCGATTCCGACCGTGTCGGCCAGTGAGATTGATCGAATGCCAAGCTCGGCGATGCGCGTGATTGCCGCCCGAAGCTCGCTTTCGTGCCAGGGATCGCCGTACGGATTCCCAAATGCCATCGAGAGATAAACGACAAGATCGACATCCGCATTATCAGCGCGGCCCTTGATTGCGTTTAGCGTTTCGAAATTTTCGTCCGGTGATTGGTTTTGGTTTCGCCGCAGAAACGTAGGTGAAATTGAGCATGGATATCCGAGTGTCGTCACGCGCTTGGTCGCAATTGCGCGTTCGGCCCCCTTTTCGTTGACCACGATGCCGATGATCTCCGCATCGTTCGGCGTATCGAGTTGCTCGAGAACCTGTTCGCTGTCTGCCATCTGCGGAACAGCTTTTGGCGAAACAAAACTCACGGCGTCGATGTTTTTGAAGCCGGCGCCGATGAGAGCACCGAGATATTGAACTTTCAGAGCGGTCGGGATCTGGCGCGGCAAGCCTTGCCAGGCATCGCGCGGGCACTCGATTAACTTGAGCGCTTGGTTCGCCATACTCGGAATCTTCGGTAACGGTTCAAGGGAATGACGAAATCGCAAATCGCTGACGTTTTGGAGGAAATTGCGACTCTGCTCGAATTGAAAGACGAAAACCCGTTCAAGATTCGAGCTTACGCCAATGCCGCGCGCTCGCTGGAAACTTTTGGCGGAAATCTATTTGATCTTCAGGACGAAGAAGCGCTCGCGAAAATTCCGGGAATCGGCAAAGCGATTGCGGCCAAGGTCAAGGAACTGGCAGCGACCGGTTCGCTGAAGTACCTCGAGGAGTTACGGGCGGAATTTCCGGCAGCGATTCTCCAACTATTTTCAATCTCCGGACTCGGAGCCAAGAAAATCAAAGCGCTCTACGAGCAACTCCATATCAGCTCGATCGAACAACTCCGCGAAGCGTGCGAATCAGGTCGAGTGGCAAAATTGCCGGGATTTGGCGAAACGACGCAGGCAAAGATTTGCACTGCGATCGACCAACGCGCGAAACATTCCGGTTATTTTCAATTCGGACAGATTGCGGCCGAGGCGGAATCGCTTCGGCGAGATTTGGCGGGGCATCCCGACGCGCTTCAGGTCGATGTCGCCGGAAGTTACCGGCGACGAAGGGAAATTGTGCGCGATGTCGATCTTGTGGTGGCGACGAAAAAGCCAGCGGCGATTACGGAGTTTTTCGTTAAACACGCGCTGGTGGAATCGATCATTGCCCAAGGCCCGACGAAAACGAGCGTGCGGCTTCGTTCCGGGATCCAGTGCGACTTGCGAGTAGTGAGCTCGGCCGAATATCCGTTTGCGCTCAATTACTTTACCGGCAGCAAGGAACATAACATTGAGATGCGCAGCCGCGCGCTGGCGCGCGGATGGACGTTAAATGAATACCGTCTCGCGAAGTTGCCGCCTGATCCAAAGGCCAAGAAGAAGAAGCCGGCGGCGAAGATTCCGAAAGTGGATGACGAAGCGGATTTGTATCGCGCTGTCGGGCTCGATTTTGTGCCGCCGGAGTTGCGCGAAAACTGCGGCGAATTCGAAGCCGCGGAAAAACATTCGCTGCCTCTATTACTGGAGCAGAATAATTTACGCGGCACATTTCATTGCCATACGGTCGCGAGCGACGGTCACAACACGCTCGAAGAAATGGTTGCGGCTGCGCAGGAGCTCGGCCTGGAATATCTCGGGATCGCCGAACACAGCAAAAGCTCGATTCAGGCGCACGGCATCGATGCGGTAAAGTTGCGCTCGCAAATCGCCGCGATTCGGAAATTAAACAAGAAGCCGAATGGCTTTCGCGTATTTGCCGGTGTGGAGTGCGACATTCTCCGCGACGGCAAGCTCGATTTCGAGGACGACGTCCTGGCTGAACTGGACTTCGCAGTCGCTTCAATTCATTCCGTCTTCAATTTGCCGGAAGCGGAAATGACCAAGCGAATCATTCGCGCAAAAGAAAATCCGTTTATCACGATTCTGGGGCATCCGACCGGGCGCTTGCTCTTGAAACGCGATCCGTATCTTGTCGATGTTCCCGCCGTGCTCGAAGCTGCGGCCGCAACTGGGACCTGGATCGAACTCAACGCCGCGCCGAAGCGACTCGATCTCGATTGGCGATGGTGGCCGCTGGCGAAACAGAAAGGCGTAAAGTGCGTGATCAACCCGGACGCGCATCGCACCGAGCGATTGCAGGATTTATGGTTCGGCGTCGGAATTGCGCGCAAAGGCTGGCTGACGAAGTCCGATGTGATGAACTGCCTGCCGCTCGGCAAAATCGAATCAGCGTTGCAAGCGAAACGGAGCAAGAAAGATTAGTTTTTTTCGCGCTGGGGCAAAAACAGAGTCAGACATTTACAGGCGCCGCCGGCTTTAAGGAATTCAGTCATCGGAAGCTGATGACATCGGTAGTTGCGATCGGTCAGGGCGGCGACGAGTTTGGGCGCACCTTCGGGCAAAACAATATCGCGCTCAATCACAACGGCATTGCAACAAAAATGCATTGCCTCGTCCGGTGCGACGTCGATCAAATCGGAAACGTGTTCGCGAATGGCGTGCTGACCGTATTCGTCGAAGGCGGCGGGAAACCAAACGGCCGCACCGTCGGGCAGCGGACAAAAACAAGTGTCGAGATGATAAAAGCGCGGATCGACAAGTTCCACTGAGACGACGAGACAGCCGAGCATTTCCGCGACCGCGCGATGAGATTTAATGTCGGAACGGAATTTGTAACCGCAAAAAAGAGTGTCGCCGGCGAAAAGTGCGTCGCCTTCGCCTTCGAAATAGTAATCTTTGGGCAACCAGGAGATTTGGAAGCCGCGTTTTTCCATCCAGCTGGCAAAGTGCGGCGCTTCGCCGGCGCGCTCTTTGTGCCGAAAGTTGCTCGGGATAAATTGCCTGCCGACAGCTAGGCCGGCATTGGCGGTAAAGACCATGTCCGGCAGTTTCGGTTGCGGCGGCACCAGCTCGATCTTGCATTCCAGCTTGGAAAGGGTCGCGTGCAAAACGCGCCACT
>JBEEHZ010000052.1:0-2827 GCA_041167705.1 Verrucomicrobiota bacterium
TGGGCGCGGCCCAAGCTTCGGACACAGTCTTTTCAATTCTCGCTCGAGCACGTGATCGCGGCGACAAAAAGGCGTCGCACGAAGAGCTCGATGAGCTCCGCAAAAAAGTGAAACGGAGCTACGAAGAACAAACCGACATTCGTTACGGCGCCGCGCGGGGCTGGGTTGATGCCATTGTTCAGCCGCACGAAACGCGTGATGCGTTGATTCAGTTGCTTCAATATGTGTCGCGGCCGACGCCGAAAGCGCGCTTCCATACCGGCGTCATTCAAGTTTAATGCTGATCGCTGACCTCTGATTTATGCCAGTCGTTCTGATCGAGAAACAGAGTCCGCAGATCACCATAGTGACGTTGAATCGTCCTGAACGGCGCAACTCGCTCACGATTGAGCTGCTGAACGAATTGATCGCCGCGATAAAAGTTGCTTCCGATCAGGCGGACGAACGCGTTCTCATTTTGCGCGGTGCGGGTGCCGCGTTTTGCACGGGACTCGATTTAAAGGAAGCGGCCGATCAGAAAAAGGCGCAGGCGACCGCCGAAATGGTCGCGAAAACCTTGGTCACGCTTGCCGAAACGCGGCTTGTAACAATCGCGGCCGTGCACGGTGCGGCAGTCGCCGGCGGCGCGGGAATCATGTCGACCTGCGATTTTGTCGTCGCCGCCGAGAAAACGAAGATCGGTTATCCGGAAGTGCGGCGCGGTTTGGTCGCGGGACTCGTCATGACTTTTTTGCGCCGGCAAATCGGCGAGCGCAATATGCGCGAGTTGGTGCTGGGCGGAGAATTAATCGATGCTCACCGCGCGCGCGAAATCGGTCTAGTCAACCGCGTAGTTGCGCCCGACCAATTGATGATCGAGGCGCAAAAGTTTGCCGATTCCGTTTTGCAAGGCGCCCCCAACGCGATCGCGCAAACCAAACGTTTGATCGAAGAGCTTTGGTCGACGTCGGTGAAAGAAGATGTGGACCTTGCGTTGAAGCATCACCTGCAGGCGCGCGAATCCGCGGAAGCGCGTGAAGGCATTGCGGCGTTCAACGAAAAACGAAGGCCAAACTGGCCGAAGTAAGATCAGACTGTCGTCGGTATCGACGGCGGTCCGCCTTGGTATTGGGCGCTGCCGAATCCAAGTATCGGCCAGAATATAAATGGCAGAAAAAGCATGCCGATGGCGAAGCCAACGCCTTTGCCAAAGCGTTTGGCAATGTCGACGTTAAGAATGATCGCGATAACGAAGTTGACCAATGGGATCAGCATCAGCAGCAGCCACCAGCCCGGTCGACCGGCGACTTTGCACATAAAATAAACGTTCACGATCGGAATGATGGCGGCCCAGCCCGGATGACCCGCCTTGCTGAACACTTTCCACATCGAGGCGACGATCAGGATCACGAACGCTGCCCAGCAAATCCAAAACAATGGGCCGGGAGGATTGCCTGAAGTCGAATAATCGAAAGACGTTTCTTGCGCTAAAAACGAACACGGCACGAAATGAATCAGGGATATCATATTAAGTTAAGACGTTGAACGTGCAGGGTTAACGAACTGCCTGGCAGTGAGCAAGGACAATATCTGATCTTGAGCGTGGGCAGGACAACTAATCGCCGCCGTCGTCACCACCACCATCGTCTCCTCCGTCATCGCCGCCATCGTCACTCATGTCTTCACCTTCATCGTCCGATGCGTCTTCCATGCTGTCTTCATCGTCTGACTCGACTTCTTCATCAGTGTCTTCATCAGCGGCAACTTCGTCCTCCTCGGCTTCGCTCATGTCGAACGATTCATTCTCGGCGTAGGAATCTTCGCTGTTGATCTCTTCCTCTGAGACGTCCTCGCCCACATCGACATCTTCACCCTCTTGGATGTCTACACTGGTGGTTGCGTCGGCCCAGTCGTACGAAACCGAAGTTTCCCATTCCGAATAATTTGTCTCGTAAGTATTCTCGATGTTCTCGAGCAAAACCCAATCAGCCCGCCAGTCTTTGTCGACGTAGTATTCGTAGCCGCGAATCAGACCAATCTGAACATCGAGCAGGTAAATGGTGGCGATATAAGCATCGACCGTGGCCGGCTCTTTCAGAATGTGATTCGCCTGTTTTTTAAGTTCGGCCAGGCCTTTCTCGAGCGCCTTGTCCTTTTTCGCTTCGCCTTCCAGTTTCTTGATCTTCGCGAGCAAATCCTTCTGCTGGGCTTTGATCTTCTCAAACTGCGCCTTCTCCTTCTCCGTCAGGTCGCCGCCCTTTTTCTTCCGTTCGGCTTCCTTTGAAAAATCGGTCCGCAGAATCGCCAGCGCGTGACCGAGTTTTTTCCCGCTCTCGATCACCTTTTTATTTTTCGAATCGGTCAGCTGCCAGTCGACTTTTAACTGCTCCTCGGCTTCGCGCGCGTCCGCGATGCCTTTGAAGAAATCGTTGCTCTTGGCCGCGAGTCCGGTTTCGGCGCTCTTCAAATTCTTCGCCACGAGATGGACCGATTTCCAAAACGGTTTGTTCTTTGGTTTTTTCGGATCGAGCGCCTTGTCTGCGCGCGCGTTCTTGATCATTGCAGCGGCGGCTTTCTTCGCGCTGTGGAGCAACGACTTGGCGTCGGCCTTTTGGCCGGTCTCTTTCTTTTGCGCTGTTTTAGCTGTCGCGCTCAGCGCTTTGGATGGTGATACCGCGCGGGCGATTGCGAACACGCTTAGTGACAAGCAAAGCAAAAGACGAACGAGATTTTTCATAGCGGCGCCGAGATTAGCGGTCGAACTTTACAAGAGTCAATTCGTCAGTTGCTTGTGCCGTCATCGATCTTAGCGCGAAGCTTCGAACGAAATTGGCATGATTCCTTTGCC
>JBEEHZ010000053.1:0-4918 GCA_041167705.1 Verrucomicrobiota bacterium
AAACAATTTGCTCCTCGATCTCGAGAACTGGCAGAAGGATGCAGCCATTTCAGCAAAAGAAATGGAAGCAGACAAAAATAAGCTCGCCGATTACGGCCTGGCCAATCCAAAGCTGCGTTTGAAGCTAATCGGACCGGATGCGCCGACGGAAATCTTTTTCGGCAAGGATGCGGCGCTCGAAGGTAAGATGTATGTCCGGTTCGAGAATTCGAAAGAAACATTTCTCACCAGTCAGTCGGTCAAAAATGTAATCGATAAGAAACCGGAAGATTTTCGCGATCGTAAACTGACTGATCTGATCATGGCGCAGGTCGTCCGGGTCGTGCTCAAAACCTGGGCGGGCGAAATGGAGCTGCAGAAAAAAGGCGATCATTGGGAGATTGTGAAGCCTTTGCGCACGCGTGCTGACGACCAGAAGGTCAGCGATTTGATCGCGCAGGTGACGACAGCGCGTATTCAACAATTTGTCGCTGACGATCGCGGCGATTTGCATCCCTACGGATTGGCTGAGCCGCGGGGAGCGCTCACGCTCTTTGCCCAGGACGATAAACAGGGCCAGACACTTCAAATCGGTGGTGTTCCCGAAAAAGAAAAGGACCAGATCTATGTGCGGTTCTCTCCGCGCGGTTTTATTTACACGTTGCCGAAAAAAATTGAGGAAGCCCTAAACAATAAACCGAACGATCTGCGCGACCGTCACCTTGTCCGGATCGACACAAAAATTCTCGACCGCCTAACCATCGACGCGCCGGGCAAGGGCAAAACGGTTTTGGCGCGGAAAGATGAAAACTGGACCATCGCCAGTCGTAATAACGCGCCCGCAAATTCGGGCGAGGTGCGTCGGCTCGTCGACACGCTGCAAAACGAGCAAGTCACAAGATTTGTCGAAGATGTCGCTTCGAATTTGCCGAAGTACGGCCTGGATAAGCCGCAATTGATTGTCACCTTCAGCTCGTTCGCTTCCGAGAACACGGCCGAGACCAAGGCAGGCGAACAGCCGTTCGCTTCGGTGGCATTTGGAAAAGTGGAAGGCGATAACGTCTACGCGCGGGTCGGCGATGAGCCGTTTGTCGTTGCCGTCCGCCGTAATTTGCTCGACCAGGTTTTCACCGACCCGTTGCAATGGCAGGAATTGTCGATCTTCAATTTCAAGCCGGAACAAATCCATCGCGTCAGTGTGACGACAGAGAAGGAATTGTCACTTGTTCGCGGCGCGAACAATCAATGGAGCTGGGCGAAAGGAAGCGGCGCGATCAACCAGACGAACCTGCAATCGTTGCTCAACACTTTGGCGACATTGCGGGCCGTGCGCTGGAGTGGATCGACAACTCCGGCTCACGGTTTGGATAAGCCGCAACTCGTTGTGACATTCACGACTTCGCCGGACGATAAAGCGACGCATAAATTAGCTATCGGCGGCACTTGGCCGGACGGGATGTGGTTCGCAAAAGTGGACGAACGCGAAGGCACGTTTGTGGTCAACAATCCTGATCTGAACGCGCTTAAGCTGCCGCTTGTTGGTCAGGAAGCGCCGTCGCCGTCTCCAACGCCGACCGCAACGCCATCGCGCTAAATGCGCTTCGTCGCGGTATAAATCGTGACGATACCAGCGGTGAGAGGTTCAGCCGCCGCGTCACGAAATCCATTTGCTTCGATCAAGCGCGCCAATTCTTCGCCGCCGGGAAATTGTTCGATCGAATCGCCAAGGTAGTCGTAAGCCGTCTTCTTTCGGGTCAGAAAGGATCCGAAGATCGGAAGCAACCGATGAAGATAAAACCGGTAGATCGTTCGCAAGATCGACATCGACGGGAGCGAGAACTCCATGATCAGCAAATTGCCGTTCGCCGTCAGCACCCGCGACATTTCACGCAACGCCGCGCTCCAGTCTTTGATGTTTCGCAAACCAAACGCGATGCTCAGACAGTCGAATGACCGATCCGCAAATGGAAGCGCGAGCGCATCTGCTGTCACAACTCGACGAACGCCTTTCGCTTTCGCCACTGCTAGCATTTCCTCGGAAAAATCCGCGCCGATGATTTCCGATTTCGGCAACGCTCGCTCCAACGCCAGCGCCAAATCTCCCGTTCCGGTGGCGAGATCGACAATCGTGTGCGGATTCCAACCGGCCACAATCTCCGCCGCGCGTTTGCGCCAGATAAAATCACATCCGCAACTCAAGAGATGGTTCGCCAGATCGTAGCGTCGGGCAATGCTGCCGAACATCTCGCGGACCTTGTCCGGATCACGCGAATCCGATAACTGGTTTTCGTTAGACAAACTTGGATTCGACTGTTTCAGTTTGGGTTTTTGGCGACGATAACGCCAAACCAATCGCCAGCCACGCGGCTGGCATGACATGAAGAAAAAGACGTGGCAACGACGATGTTATATGTGCAGGGAAGGCGACGCCCTTCAAAATCCCGACAATTCGGCTTTGCGGCTGACTCATCTAACGAGACAAAGCTCAATCACATCTCGGCAGGCGCAAGTCGCAGCTCTTTTTGGTCCGAGCCTTGTTGAAACGTGCCAGAATTGACGCGAGGCGGACAGCTTCAGAAATTAACCGAATATCCGAATCGTTCCTCACATGAAGTTACTCGACGAAACCGTGCGTCGCATTCGAGGCATTGTTGAGACAATCCTAACGAGCATCGCTCGTTTCCGCCGGCTTAGCCGGCCCGCTCTCCGCCCCGGGAATGAGATCGACGCGGACGATTGGGTCGTTAGGCTCCGCTACCGGCCCTTCCCAACGCAGAAACTCGGGCGGTGTTTTGGTCAGCCAGATTAGCGTGTCGGGGACGTGAACAAATAAGCCGGCGATCGCCCCGATTTTGGGATGAATGACGAAGCGATCGCCTTCCAGGAGCCGGTCCGACATCTTCATCTGATCGACGCCGACGTGTGATATTTGCACTGTAACGACCTTCGGTTTCGGTGTGAAACCAACTGCCTGAAGTTCGATCTGTTCTCCGCGGAGAAGCCGTGGCTGGAGATTCTGCAGCGCCAGCATAAAACCATAACCAGCAAAAGTCCGGCCAGCCTGCACGTCGATTTTCTCCGACCAATTCTTCAATTCGTCCTTCTCACGTTTTTGCGCCGTGGCCGTTTGTGTTTTGAAGTCCACCGCAAAATGACGCATGAGCTGCCCGCCCTTAAGCTCGCGCCACGACCATTCTTCCTGAATGAGCTCGGGCTTTTGCCGGAAGACTGCTTTCTCCTCTGTGCTATCTCCGCGCTCAAATTTGTAGGTGATCGTGATGTGCAGGCGCCCATCATCGAGCCATTGTACGAATTCGCCATCAGCCAGCTTTTTTCCATTCGAATCCAGCAATGCTGGAAAGCCGTGCGCGGTCGCCTCAAATTCGGTCACTTCTACGGCCGATGCAGACAATGGCGAAAGGAACGCCACGACGAACAATACTGAAACGCTTTTTCTCTTTATCTTCATTGTTTGATACAGTCGGGCTTTCTCCTCCCAGACAGCGTGGCGGGAAAATGGCCGAGGTGATGATCCAGCCCGACGGACTATGTTCGAACTGGGTTTGCCGTGCGCCACTGGGCACCCACACGGGGGTCGGCAAGGCTGCGGAGCAAGTCCAACAATGCATGTCGATAGCTCCGGTAGGGAAGCCGTTCTTCGGGAGCCGTGGGCAGGAGCTCCGAAGCGAGCTGGGGCAGTTCCGCATGCGGTAGCCCGGCGTACTTGTGATGCACGCCATGATAAGGCTCATGGAGCAGGGTGAACGCCACGAGCCGGCCGAGCCAGCCCTGCGCCACGATGCTCCGGGTGGAGCTGTTCACCGTGCTGCCAGCCAGCCCAACGTGCTCGATGTATTTACGCCAGCTTTGCAGGTTCGCGGCCAAAATCGCAGGCACCAGATACATGACCAAAAAATATCGCCATGCCTGCCAATATGTGACTGCGGATACGATCCCGATCCACACGACGACCATCAGGGCCAGTTCCGCCCAAATTCGCCGACGCACCTTCTTGTTGCGAATCGGCGAACCGGTACGCAGGAAAGTGCGCAGGAACAAAAACGGCGTGAACAGCAAGCCGGCGGTGAGTTCGAGAAAGGCGGCGAGAATCCTGCCCCATCGTGGCATTGCAGGATGGACGAACGGCCAGAGTTCTTCGTCACGCTCGGACGCCAGCTGTGCGTGATGCGATTGATGCCCGGCGCGGTAGAGGCTGAAGCTAGTAAAGCTCAGGACCCCAAGGATGATGCCATCCACCTCATTCAAGCGGCGGCTCCGCGTGAGGAGGCCGTGGGACGCCTCGTGAAAACCGACCAAAGCCCCGTGCATGAGATGGCTGGCGACCAATACGAGCGGCACTGCCAGCCAGACTGATGATCCGCTATGCAAGACCGCAGCCAGCGCTATTTCGGTGAAAAAAAAGAGGACGATAACGACGTGGAAGGCCAAACGGCTGACCCAATGGGGCTGATGCGGCTCGATCGAGTCCTCTGTTGTTTTCATAGGATGATCACAGACTGGTCATAAGCGCGATGGCCCGACTTTCGGGTGAGCGGCAAACGCATGCCAGCACGGCTTGATATATGTGGCCCAGGTTCTGAATGTCATCAAGAGGAAACAGATTCCGTCGGAACAGCCATGCCACTTCCAGTCCGTCACCTTCCTCGTTGATCTCGCAGCCGAGGTCGAAACGGGCGGTGCCAGTGGAGCGCATTCTGAACTGAAGCGACAGGCCCGGAACCGCAACATCCGGAATGGGATGATTTTGCAGAGCAAAACGCACTTCAAAGATTGGATTGTGTCCAGGCGATGGCGAATCGCCGAGCTCCCGTACGAGTTCGGCAAAGGGCATGGCATTGGCGAAGGAATCAACCGTGGCCTTATGCACGGCTCGAAGGCTATTCGAGAACGTCTGCGTCCGATCAATCTGGCCGCGCAG
>JBEEHZ010000054.1:0-2838 GCA_041167705.1 Verrucomicrobiota bacterium
CAAACCGATTTCACCGAAGACCTGAAGAAGATCTCCGTGCCTGTTTTGGTGATGCACGGCGACGATGATCAAATTGTTCCTTACGCCGACGCCGGGCCATTGTCGGCCAAGCTGCTGAAGAATGGCACGCTGAAAACCTACAAAGGGTTCCCGCACGGGATGCCCACCACGCAGGCGGACACGATCAATGCCGACCTGCTCGCGTTCATCAAAGGGTAAGCATTAGCCGTTATCACGACCGAATAAGAGAGATTGGACTGGGGCCGGAGCGGAACTTGCCCACAGAAGTCCCTCTAAAGTTGTATTGCGTTTTCCGATCCTTCCGTCTCCAGTCGGAGCGCAGATAAAGGTCTTTTGAATTCAAACAGTTGATTGAGAACCTGCACGGATGAAAAACTTTTTTGTCACGATTGGGATATTGTCGATCTTCCTGACGGCGGTTGGGTGCAAAAAAAACTCTGCGCAACAACAGGCGCCGCTACCAGTCAACGTCGTTACTGCCGTCGAGAAGGAAGTAAACGAGTGGGACGAATTTACCGGACGATTGGATCCGGTTGAATCGGTTGAGATTCGGCCACGCGTGTCCGGATATATCACCGAGATTCACTTTGAAGCCGGCGCGATCGTTAAAAAAGGCGATCTGCTTTATGTGATCGACCCGCGTCCTTATCAGGCGGACTTCGATCGCGCGAAAGCCGAGGTCGATCGAATGGACGCGCAGCTCAAGCTTTCCCAGATTGAACTCAACCGGGCCAAGGAGCTGCGAGACAAGAACACGATCTCGGCGAGCGAGTTCGACCAGAAAGCTGCAACCTATCAAGGTGCCGCGGCAGCAAAGAGTTCGGCCGAGGCGGCCAAGAATTCCGCCGCGCTGAATTTGGAATTTACCCAAATCAAATCGCCGGTTGATGGCCGAGTCAGCGACCAGCGCATTACCGTCGGTAATCTGGTCCAGCCAGGCGCCGGCCCAGAGAGCGTGCTTACTACCGTCGTCTCGATTGATCCGATTTATGCAAAGGTCGACGCAGATGAGAACGCGATTTTAAAATACGTAAAGCTGGCCGAGCAAGGGAAACGCGTGAGCGCACGCACGGCGAAGATTCCGGCATGGGTCGAGCTTGGCAACGAGACCGATTTCCCGCACGAAGGGTACGTCGACTTCGTTGACAACCGTCTTGATCCCAGCACCGGAACGGTCCGGGCGCGCATGGTTCTAAAAAACTGGGACCCTAATCTCATCACGCCGGGTTTTTTCGTACGCGTGCGCGTGGCCGGAGCAACGCCTTATCGGGCTGCATTGGTTGCGGACAGGGTGATCAGCTCGCAACAAGGGCTGAAGTACGCGTTCGTGGTGAAACCTGATAACACCATTGAACGTCGCACCCTTGAGACCGGGAGTATTTTCGAAGGCAAACGAATCGTGAAAAACGGACTAAAGGACGGCGAGAAAGTTGTGTCTACGCGTCTGCAATTGTTGCAAGCGGGAATGAAGGTCCAGCCAATTCCTGAGCAGGAAACTCCGCCTGCGCAGCCAACGCCTTCACCGCCCGAGCCGAAAAAATAATGCGGGGCTCGGAATTGCGATGAACCTTCCGCACTTTTTCATCGACCGGCCAATTTTCGCCGGCGTGATCAGCATCGTCATCACGCTTGTCGGCGTGATCGCGCTTTCGACGCTTCCCATCGCCCAATATCCCGAGATTGCGCCGCCAACGATCCAGGTGACGACCAGTTATCCCGGCGCGAACGCCAAGGTCGTGTCGGAAACGGTGGCAACGCCGATCGAACAACAAGTCAACGGTGTCGAAAACATGCTCTACATGTCATCGCAGAGCGCGAGCGACGGCAGCATGACACTGAGCGTCACGTTCAAACTCGGCACCAATCTCGATACGGCACAGGTGTTGGTCCAAAATCGCGTGGCCATCGCCATTCCTGTACTTCCGCCCGATGTACAGCGCATTGGCGTGACCACGAAAAAGCAGTCGCCCGACATCACCATGGTCGTGCATCTTGTGTCGCCGGATGGATCGCTCGATTCACTTTTCACCAGCAATTACGCGCTTCTCCAAATTCGCGACGAACTCGCGCGGCTCGACGGCGTAGGTGACATCAATGTTTTTGGTGCACGCGAATATTCGATGCGCATATGGCTCGACCCGAACAAGACGGCGGCACGGGATCTGACGGCGCAGGATGTCGTGACCGCACTCCAGGAACAGAATGTGCAGGTCGCTGCGGGAATCATCGGTGCGCCGCCGGTTCCAAAGGGCGCGACCGCATTTCAATATACAGTTAGCACGCTGGGCCGGCTCACGGACGAAAAGCAGTTCGGCGATATCATCGTTAAGACGGGATCCAATGGGCAAGTCACTCGCGTGCGTGATATCGCGCGAGTTGAGCTGGCCGCGCGTGATTACACGGTCAACAGCGGGCTCGGCGGAAAACCGGCGACCGCCATCGCCATTTACCAACTTCCAGGCTCAAACGCGCTCGCCACGTCCGACGCCGTGCGAAAGAAAATGGCTGAGCTCAAGCAGCGTTTCCCGACCGGCCTCGATTACACGATTGTTTACGATCCGACCGTTTCTGTCCGCGAATCCATCCACGAAGTGCAAAAGACTCTTTTCGAAGCGATCGCGCTGGTCGTTCTCGTCGTCCTGATCTTTCTCCAAACCTGGCGCGCCGCAATCATTCCTCTGATCGCGATTCCGGTTTCATTGATCGGCACGTTCGCAGCGATGAAAGGCTTCGGTTTCTCGATCAACAACCTCTCGTTGTTCGGTATCGTGCTTGCCATCGGCATCGTCGTCGACGACGCGATCGTCGTTGTCGAAG
>JBEEHZ010000055.1:0-5092 GCA_041167705.1 Verrucomicrobiota bacterium
GGCTTGTCGCGCGGCGTAAGCAACCCCCTGCCCTGCGTTGCCGGCGCTGATCGTCCAGACCCCGCGTTTACGCTCGGATTCAGGGAGCATCGCAACCGCGTTCGCAGCACCGCGTAATTTGTAAGCGTTGATCGGCTGAAGATTCTCAAGCTTCAAACGGATATCTGGGAAATCAGGTCCGAGCTCCAACCGGATGAGGGGCGTCCGAACAATTGTTTTCGCGATCCGCTGCCGCGCTTCTTTAATTTCGTCCAGCTTGATCGGCCGGACGGGGTCGAGCATTGCCGCCATGGAGGATGTCGATCTAGCCCGGCGGCCAGGCCAGCGCGCGTTTGCCTAACAAATGAACGTGAAGATGCGGAACGCTCTCACCCGCATCCGGCCCACTATTAATGACCACCCGGTATCCTGATTGCTCGATGCCGAGCTTCTTCGCGAGCTCACCGGCGACGAGCAACAATTTTCCCAAAATGGCGCGCTCGGATTCGGTCGCGGCCGCCAATCGCGGGATCGCTTTTTTCGGAACGATCAGCACATGGACCGGCGCCTGCGGATTGACGTCGTGGAAAGCGATCGCGTCGTCGTCTTCCCACACGATTTTCGCCGGAATCTCACGTGCGATGATTTTTTCGAAGATCGTCATGGCAAATTTGTCCGGCTGGACAATCACCGCAGCGAACATTTTAACCGTTCGCTCGAGGTCGTTGTCAGCCGTTCACGAATGAAGCAGACAATTTCTTCCCGTAAAGCGTCGCAGGCGCGGGTCCAAACTCGCGTGCAGCGCAGATGTTTTACGCACGCCTGCAACGAACAAAGTTGCAAATTGTCCACCCCGGTCTCGATCAGCGAATTGAGTCGTTTTTCGAGAAGGTCGAAAAAGGCGAGCTCATAACCGCTGCCGGCTTGATGGGCAATGTCCACCAGCGAAATCGAGATCGGCGGCGGCGCGGGTGCAAAGTAGGGAATGATTTCCTTGTAACCGATCGCTTTCAGGACGTACTGCACCGTTTCCTGAAGTTGTCTGAAGGCGACGACGTTCTCATCGTTCCGCAGATGTAAGTAAAATGCGATGCTCTCGGTGACGTGCTCGGTCAACCACCAGCTCGGATAACCGGCCTGATCGGCGGCGCGATTGATGGCAGCGTGCAACCAGTTGCGGTCGAACTCGAAGAGCTGGCCCGAGTCGCAACGCAAATATGGAAATTCTTCTTTAAACGCGACCATGACTTACTTGATCGGGTGGAAATAATTCACGCTGCTTTGTGTCAGGCTTGTCCGTCTTGCCCAGCGCGTGGATGGCGTCGACGAATTGATCGACATCTTCGAAGCGCCGATGGACCGAGGCGTAACGCAAATACGCGACCTCATCGATGCCGCGCAATTTTTCGAGGACCTTTGCCCCAATAGCGATGGATTGGACTTCGCGGCCGCCGGTTTCCTAGTCGTGCACGAGTTCATCAACGAGCTGCTCGAGGGTGAGCAAACTGGTGGAACGTTTCTCGAAAGCTTTGGCAATTCTGCCGGCGAGCTTGCGACGATCGAACGGTTCGTGGGTGCGGTCGCGCTTCACCACTCGCAGGTCCGAGCGTTCGATTTCTTCGTAGGTGGTGAAGCGATATCCGCATTTGAGACATTGGCGGCGCCGGCGAATGCTGGAGCTATCGCGAGACTGACGTGAATCAATAACCTTGTCATCACGCGAGCCGCACTTGGGGCAACGCATAGTGTTACAAGGCTAATAACACACCACGCGTTGTGGCGTCAACGATCTTTAACGCTTGGGATTGTTGTTCGCGGTTCGCACGGGTGCGAACTTTACGGCGGGAGACCGTGAGCTCTTGCGAATCGGTCTCAGGGAAGCCGGCGACTTGGTTTTGGTGAAACCAAGCCTAAGCCGCGACCGCTTTGCGCGGCGCGCTCTTCTTCGGCTTTCTTTCCGCGAACTCGAAACCGACTTTTCCGTTTTCCAATTTGAGGTGCGCCGAAAACGGGCGGCCTTTCTTGGAAACAAATTTCGGGAGCAGATCGGTCTTTCCAGTCGCAATCAATTTTTCGACCTGCTCTTTTGGAATTTCGCGGTAGAGGATGTTCTTACTGATGCGGAAAGTGCAGGTCTTCTCTTTTGAGACCGCATTTTCGCAGGCGTAGGCACGATCAAGCACATAAACCTGGCCTTTCTGGCAAATTGGACAAAGGCCGAGCGCTTCGTGCTTCTGGGGGTCGATCGTAACCGGTTGATCGTGTCCGTTCTCGCCGAAATCGAAGGCCGGTTTGAATTCTTCGCTGAGCTTAACAGTTGCATTGAACTTGCGACCCACTTTGCTCCGGAACCCTTCGAGAGGGCCGACTTGTTTCTCAGTTAAAAGTTTCACCAGCTCCGAGCGTTCAAATAATCGTCCGGCCATCGTTTTCCAGACGATCAATCCGCAAGATCGACATTTGAAAGTGCGATAGTCCTCATCAAACGGGCCGCCGCCGCACTTCGGGCATTTCACTTCGAGCGGCTCGAAATTCCCGCCCACGCTATCGCCTTCGAAATTTTTCGCCTTCTCAACGATCTCGCGCGTGAACTTCTTGATGTGCGCCATGAAATCGTTGCGCTTCATCGCGCCTTTTTCCATGCGCTTGAGTTTCGATTCCCACTCGCCGGTCATCTCCGGAGAACACAATTCCGTGGCTCCGATGCCGCGTAAAAGCGTGATCAACGCCAAACCTTTCGCGGTCGCGATCAATTCGCGCCCCTGTCGATGAACGTAGCCGTCGTGAATCAGACCTTCGATAATGGCCGAGCGCGTTGCCGGCGTGCCGAGACCTTTCTCCTGCATCGCTTCACGCAGTTCTTCGTCTTCGACCAATTTGCCGGCGCCTTCCATTGCCGAGAGGAGTGTCGCTTCGGAGAAACGCGCCGGCGGTTTGGTTTCGTTTTGGACAACTTCGATGTCGAGAACCTTGGCCGGTTCGTTCGGTGAAATCGCTACCAGAGTTTCTTCGCCCTGCTGCTCCGAAGCTGCTTCACGTCCGTAAACTGCCAGCCAGCCGGGATCCTTGATAATCTTGCCATCGGTTTTAAATGCGTCTTTGTCGACGCGGGTGATCCGTGTCGTTACTTCAAATTGCGCTGCCGGGAAAAAGCCGCTGATGAAGCGGCGGACGATCATGTCGTAAATTTTCTGCTGCACTTCATCGAGTCCGTGCGGCGCCGTGCCGGTCGGAATAATCGCGAAGTGATCCGAAATCTTGGCGTTGTTGAAAATCCGTTTGGACGGTTTGACCCAATTTTTGTCGAGAACGGTGCGCGCATGCGGATTCTCGATCCGGCTCAAGGTCGATTTTACCGTGGGGATGTAATCCTCCGGCAAATAACGCGAGTCGGTCCGCGGATAAGTGATCACTTTGAAGCGCTCGTACAGTTGCTGCGCAATTTGGAGGGTGCGCTTGGCGCTGAATCCGCGACCGTTCGCGTCCCGTTGCAAACTCGTTAAATCGTAAAGCAAGGGCGGCGCCTGAGTGGTCGGCTTTCGCTCTTCGGTCGCGATGGCGGTCTTACCGACACATCGGCTTTTAATTTCGTCCGCGGTCGCCTGGTCCCAAATCCGTTCGGCGCGTGCGTCCTCATCGCCATCTTTCGTAAAATCTTCCCGGAACCAGCGTCCGCGATAATTGCCGGCTTTGACTTCGAAATCGCCGAACACTTCATAATAATTGCGCGCCTTGAATTGATGAATCTTGTCTTCGCGTTCAGCCAGAATTGCGAGGGTCGGAGTTTGTACCCGACCAACTGGCGTTAGTTGAAAGCCGCCGGTGCGATTATTGAATGCGGTCATTGCGCGGGTGCCATTGATCCCGACCAGCCAGTCGCTTTCGGATCGGCAAACTGCCGCCTTCGAGAGAGGCACCATTTCCTCTTCGGTGCGCAAATGATTGAACGCCTCGCGGATCGAGTCCGTGGTCATCGATTGCAACCAAAGCCGGCGGATCGGTTTTTTGACGCCGCTAAGAGTGACCAGATACCGAAAAATTAGCTCCCCTTCGCGTCCGGCGTCGCAGGCGTTAATGAGAAGATCGACATCGTCGCGCTTCATCAACTTCTTGAGCATGTTGAAACGCGCTTTGGTTTTCTCGATTGGCTTGAGCTCAAATTCGTCGGGGATAATCGGCAGATTGGCGAAGCTCCATTTGCCGCGCTTCACGTCGAGCTCGCTCGGCAGGGCCAATTCGACCAAATGTCCAAGCGCAGACGAGATCACGTAGCGATCGCTTTCGAAATGGTCGCCTTCCTTTTTGAAGCCGCCAAGAGCGCGGGCGAGATCGCTCGCCACACTCGGCTTCTCCGCGATGATCAGGGATTTAGACATTGATGTTGAAGACCTTGCAAATGGGGGGATGAGCAGGTCGCGGACGAGGTCAGGCGAGTTTCACGAAATATTTTCCGGGCAACTGCTTCACGAGCCGCTTCAGCTCAAGGGCGAGGAGAGTAGAAGAGACTGTGCCGCTTGGCAAATTTGATTTCGTAGCGATCTCATCAATCGGCGTCTCCGTCGCCTCGATTGCGTCATAAACACGGCGCTCGTTGTCCGAGAGCGGAGGCAACGGACGGGCGGCCGCTTGCGGCGACGGTTTTGTTTCGGGCAAAAGAATTTGGAGATCATCGAGAATATCGTTGGCGTCCATGACGAGTTTCGCGCCCTGCTGAATGAGCCGGTTCGATCCGATCGCGCTCGGCGCGTTGATGTGTCCCGGCACGGCGTAAACCGCGCGCCCCTGCTCCAACGCCTGCGATGCAGTAATCAGCGCGCCGCTATTCGCGCCTGCTTCGACCACGAGAATTCCGTGGCTCCAGCCGGAGATAATCCGGTTTCGCATCGGAAATGTTTGCCGGTCGGGTTCGATTTCCATCGAAAACTCAGACACCACTGCGCCGCTGCCGTTACAAATTTTTTCCGCGAGCGCGCGATTTTCCGGCGGATATAACTTCGACAATCCCGAGCCGATCACCGCAATTGTGCGCCCTTTCGCCGCCAGCGCCCCTTGATGCGCGGCCGTGTCGATCCCGCGCGCGAGACCGCTGATCACCGTTAAACCTGCATAAGCC
>JBEEHZ010000056.1:0-4848 GCA_041167705.1 Verrucomicrobiota bacterium
GCCCGCATGCCATGTCCTTACCGGCGGTCTCTAAACATTTACGGGTGCTGGAAAAAGCGGGACTTCTCCGGCGGCGCCGTTACGGACGAGTGCATGAGATGCAGTTGGAAGCGAAGCCGCTAAAGCAGGCCGCGGAATGGGTAGAGGAATATCGCAAATTCTGGGAAGGCTCGCTCGATCGCCTGGCCGCCTATTTGGAACGAACGAATAAACAAGCTGGCAAGAAAGGAAGTAAATAACCATGTGTCCCGTTTGCTTTGCCAATGTCGTTTTGGTCGCAATTGGCGCGACTTCGAGCGGCGGGTTGACCGCATTCGCGCTCACGAAATTTCTTAAACGAAAGAAACAAAAAGAAAATCAGAGGGACCGAAAATGAAGACACCACCGATCGTTTCAGCGCAGGAGTGGGAGGCTGCGCGTCAGCAGCGGCTCGTGAAGGAGAAGGAGTTGACCCACGCCAGTGACGCGCTGGCGGCCGAGCGTCGCCGGATGCCGTGGCTGGCCGTGAAGAAGAATTACAAGTTCGACGGACCCAAGGGCAAAGTGAGCCTGCTCGATCTGTTCGAAGGCCACCGTCAGCTGATCGTCTACCGCGCGTTCCTCGAACCCGGCGTGAAAGGTTGGCCCGAGCATGCCTGTGTCGGCTGCTCCATGGTGGCCGACCAGGTAGCCAATGTCGCCCATCTGAACGCTCGCGATACCACGCTCGTGTTCGCCTCGCGCGCGCCGCAGAAGGACATCGAGCGGGTGAAGGCGCGGATGGGCTGGGAGATGCCTTGGTACACCATAACGGATGACTTCGACAAAGACTTCGGCGTGGACGAGTGGCACGGCACGAACGCGTTCATCCGCGATGGCGACAGCGTGTTCCGCACCTACTTCATCAACAATCGTGGCGATGAACAGATGGGGAACACTTGGAACTACCTCGACATCACTGCGCTCGGGCGCCAGGAGGGTTGGGAGGACTCGCTGGATGGCTACCCTCAGACTCCGCCGTACGAGTGGTGGATCTGGCACGACGAACCAAACACGACGGATGAAGATCGACCCGGACTGGTGCAACTCCGGACCGCGCGGGCCGCCTCGAAGGGCGGCGGCGCCACGTGAGGAACAGAGGAATCAACGAAGGAAAAACAAAATGAAACTAGCAGAAATGGAAATGAATCGAGAGATCGTGTCCGAAGCGGAGTGGCTCGTGGCGCGAAAGGACTTGCTGACGCGAGAAAAAGAATTTACTCGCCAGCGCGATGCGCTCAGCGCCGCCCGACGGAGCCTCCCGATGGTCAAGATCGACAAGGATTACGTGTTTGATGGGCCGGATGGCAGGGAGACGTTGGCCGATCTCTTCGACGGCCGCAGTCAATTGATTGTCTATCATTTCATGTTCGGTCCGGACTGGGACGAGGGTTGCAAGAGCTGCTCCTATCTGGCCGATCACTTCGACGGCGCCAACTGGCATCTGCTGCATCGCGACGTGACTTTCGTTGCGATCTCACGAGCACCGTTGCCCAAACTCGAAACCTACAAGAAACGTCTCGGCTGGCGTTTCAAATGGCTGTCGTCGCACGGCAACGATTTCAACTTCGACTATCACGTCTCATTCACGAAGGAGGAAGAGCAGAAGAACAAGGTGAACTACAACTACGCCGCGGGAGAATTCATCAGCGACGAACTTCCCGGCCTGAGCGTGTTTCACAAAGACGAGAACGGCGACGTCTTCCACACTTATTCCACTTATGCGCGGGGCCTCGATCACCTGATCGGCACCTACAATTTTCTCGATCTGGTGCCGAAGGGTCGCGACGAAAATCCGGACTCAACAATGGATTGGCTGCGGCGTCACGACGAGTACCTGGCTTAAGGAGCAAGCGAGAAAATATGAGCACAAAGACTGAAGCGCAGAATCAGATCGGACAGGAATTTATCATGACGCGCGAATTCGATGCGCCTCGTGAACTGGTTTGGAAAGCATGCACCGAGGCAAAACAAGTAGCGCAATGGTGGGGACCGCACGGATTCACCGCGCCGATTTGCGAATGGGACGCGCGACCAGGCAATAAGATTTACGTCGTCATGCGCGGGCCGGACGGCACGGATTATCCGATGGGCGGAAAGTTTCATGAAGTTGTCTCGCCCGAACGGCTGGTAACAACGACTGGGGCCTTGGACGAAAAGGGGAAACCGATTTTCGAATTCCGGCATACCCTGACCCTGGAAGAGCGAAACGGAAAAACAAAACTCACCATGCATTCCCAGCTCATAAGCGCGACGGCTAAAGCCGACGAATACGTGGGCGGGTTTGAAGCCGGCATGACACAAACCTTGGAACGCCTCGGAGAACTTTTGGCCACGAAAAGTGAGGCGCTGATCATCGAACGAACTTTTAACGCGCCGGTCGCGAAAGTTTGGGACGCAGTCACTGATGTCGATGAAATGCGGCAGTGGTATTTCGACCTAAAGGAATTCAAACCGCAGGTCGGCTTTGAGTTCGAGTTCGTGGTCGAGCACGACGGCAACAGTTACCATCACCTTTGCAAAGTCACGGAAGTCATCCCACAAAAGAAGATTGCCTACACCTGGCGCTACCAAGGCCAACCGGGCGATTCGTTGGTGACGTTCGAATTGCTCGGCGAAGGAAAGAAAACGCGAGTGAAATTGACTCACACGGGCCTCGAAACATTTCCGAAAACGCCCGCTTATGCGCGGAAGAACTTCGAAACCGGATGGACGACGCTCATTGGCGCCGAGCTCAAGAAGTTTGTTGAATCAACGCAGAAGAAATAATTATGGCTACAAAAACGTCAGAGAAAACATCGCTCGAGATCAAACGGTTCATCAACGCGCCGCGCGCTCGCGTTTACGCGGCGTGGACCGATCCGGCACAATTAAAAGAATGGTGGGGGCCCGAAAGCGTCCGCACTCGCAACCTGGTCGCCGATCCCCGCATAGGCGGCAAGTATCGATGGGATCTCACCAGTCCGGAAGGCGAGGAGATGACGGTATTCGGTGAATACCGCGAGCTCGTTCCGGGAAAGAAGATCGTCTTCAGCTGGAAATGGGATGACGACGAGAATTGGGAAGAGCACAACAGCGTCGTCACGGTGGAGCTTTCTGATCGCGATGGCGGCACTGAAGTGCGTTTGATTCACGAGAAGCTGCCGAGCGAAGAATCACGCGATCGCCATAACGAAGGGTGGAACAGCGTTCTCGATCGATTGGAGAAGTTCTTCAACAAGTAATTGTCGATCTAATTAAGGAGTAACAAAGATGAATACGGAAGAAGTTGCACAAAGAGTAGTGGAGTTGGTTCGCAAACAAGCGTGGCACGAAGCGCTCGACACGCTCTATGACAAGGACATCGTGAGCGTAGAAGCACGGACGAACGACGGCAGTTCGCCCGAAACGCGCGGGACGGATGGCGTTCGCGGCAAGATCGATTGGTGGGTTGATGCGATGGAAGTTCACAGCTTCAAAGCGAATGGACCATTCGTCGCACACGACCGCTTCGTGGTGCAATACGACGCCGACGTGACGGACAAAAATTCCAAAAAACGGTTCCAACTATCCGAAGTTGGCGTTTACACAGTGAAGAACGGAAAGATTGTGCGCGAGGAATTTCTGCCGCGCAGCGACGATTAGTATTCGCAAAACGCGTCGTCCGGATAGCAATACAACCAGCGTTCTTCTGGTTGCGCGGAAGCGATGACCGGATGTCCGGCCCCGCGCGCGTGTTTGCTGGCGTGGCGATTCGGTGAGCTGTCACAACATAAAGTCACGCCGCACTGCTGACATGTGCGGAGATGCACCCATTGCGCACCAATTTTCACGCACTCGGCGCATTCGCGAATCTCCGCCAGTTTGACGGACGCGATGGCGTTGAGATGAGTACAGCCTCGATCGGACATAATTTTAATTAGGCTCAGCCGAAGCGGCGAGGGCGCTTTGGATACCAGCGATGGCCATTCCGCCCTCGCCGACCGCGGCAGCGCAACGTTTGATCGAACCGGAACGCACGTCGCCCGCGGCGAAGATATTTGGGACGCTGGTCTCGAGTGCGGCCGGCGTGCGTTTATTCTCTTTCCAGCCCGGCGTGTTCGTCACGTCCGTTCCCGTTTTAATGAAACCTTTTTCGTCGCGCTCGATCTCGGGTGGAAGCCACTCAGTGCACGGGTTCGCGCCGATCATGGAAAAGATTGCCGGTGTTCGGACGACGCGGTGTTCGCCCGTCTTGGTATTTTCCAGCTCGGCTTCTTCGAGCATTTTATTGCCCGTCAGTTTTCGGATCTGAGTGTGATAAAGAATCTCGATGTTTTTCTGCTTTGTCACCCGCTTGGAAAGATAAGTGGACATTTTCGAGAGATCGTCGCCGCGGACGACGAGCAAAACTTTGGCGGCGCCATCGGAAAGAAACATCGCCGCCTGTCCCGCTGAATTCCCACTGCCGACGACGATGACAGTTGCTCCCCGACAAATTTTACCTTCAAGCGCGGTCGCAGCGTAGTAAACGCCCATTCCTTCAAATTGTTCGCGGCCCTCCGCGTCTAATCGGCGGTAATCGGCGCCAGTTGCGATAAGGACACTTTTTGCGTGAAGCACCGCGCCGCAGCCATCCACTTGAAGGCAGGCGCGGTATTCCCCGGTGCCATTATAGTTAAGAGAGAGCGCTTGCGACGGTGTGGAGAATTTCGCACCAAAGCGATACGCTTGAAGCTGGGCGAGCCAGGTCAAGTCGCCGCCGCTGATCCCGGTTGGAAAACCAAAAAAGTTTTCGATCAATGAGGAGGAACCAGCCTGGCCGCCCGGCGCGTAACTTTCGAGCACAACTGTTTTTAATCCTTCGGATGC
>JBEEHZ010000057.1:0-5817 GCA_041167705.1 Verrucomicrobiota bacterium
CGACGCGCCCGACCACGAATCGCGTTTCTCGTTAGGCCAATTAACTGGACCGATCGAAGTCAAAGGCATTGCCTTCGGTGGCGATCGCGGAATTTCGCGCGTGGAAATCAGCGACGATGACGGCGAAACCTGGGCCGACGCCAACATTCATTACGCCGGCACAAAATTAACCTGGGCGCTTTGGAGTTATGATTGGCAGCCGGATGCCCCGGACGATTACACGCTCGTCGTCCGCGCGACCGACGGCGAAGGCGCGGTTCAGGAATGGGAGGAAGACCGCGGCCCGTTCTCCGGCGTCACGGGGTTTCACAAAATCACCGTGCATATCACTGCGTAACGCTTGCGATCATTTCTGGCATCGCGGGCACCAGGCGGTCGTGCGACCGCCGATCATCGCGTGGCGAAGTGGCGTGCGATGGATTGGACAGACGCCGGCGCGTTTCCATTTTTGGTGGATCAGCCAGTTGCGCGGCGGATCGGAGAAATCTTCGCCCAGCGTTGCGAGCGATCTTCGGACAACAAACTTTGTCGCGCGTAAAATCGTGGCGCGTTCTGACACGCTTAATTTTCTCGTCCGCTTCGATGGCAAAACTTTTGCGCGCCAGAGAATTTCGTCGGCCATCCAGTTGCCGATTCCTGGAAAACCGTTTTGCATCAGAAGGACGGCTTTGAGTGGCGCTTTCCGATGTCGATCCAGGAATTGATCGAGAAATTTTTGGTCGAACTCGCGCGAGTTGATTTCGGGGGCGTCGCTTTTCCACCAGTCAGGTTCATCGGGACCGTGATAAAACCGGACACGACCGAACTGGCGTGAATCGGTGAAGGCGAGCGCGCGTTCTTGCAGAAACAGAACGAGATGATCGTGTTTGGCCGGTCGATAATTTGTCGTCTCGACGCGAATCTTGCCGGTCATGCCGAGATGAATTCCAAGCCAGTTGTCTCCGGAAAATTTGAAGAGCATCCGTTTTCCACGCGCGTGCGAGCTGAGAAATTTCGCGCCGATCAAGCTTTGCTGGAGTTGGCGTACGTCGCTGCCGCGAAAGACGCGGTTTCGTGCGTGCAAGCCGAGATCGACAATCTTCGCGCCGCGCCCGGCGTTCCATTGTTTGCGAAACCATTCGACTTCGGCCAGCTCGGGCATCGCGCAGATTACGCGGCGCGGAGAGTGCGATCAAAGGTGGATCGGCCGCTCCGCGGGCGACGCTAAAAAAGTGCGGCTTGGCCGCCATGTCTAACATCGAGCAAGGGACTGCTCGATCCACCCTGACTCACCTTTGCTGACTTGCGCGGCATGCTAGATTGATATGTGGAAAAGGTCATCATCGTTGGCAGCGGCTGTGCCGGATTGACGGCTGCCATTTATGCCGCTCGCGCGAATCTGAATCCGCTCGTTTTGGAAGGCCGTCATCCGGGCGGCCAGCTTTCCACCACAACACTGGTGGAAAATTTTCCGGGCTTTCCGGAAGGGATCGATGGGCCGCAGCTGATTCTGAACATGCACAAACAAGCTGAGAACTTCGGCGCCCGATTTTCCTACGCTGAAGTCACGGATTTCGAGCCGCGCAACAATCACATTCGGGTCAAAGCCGACGATGAATGGCTCGAAACGCGGGCGCTGATCGTTGCCAGTGGCGCATCCGCGCGCTGGCTGCAACTTGAGAACGAGGAGAAATTAATCGGCCACGGCCTGACCAGTTGTGCGACGTGCGACGGCGCGTTTTACAAGAACGTGCCGGTCTGCGTGATCGGTGGCGGTGATTCAGCTGCGGAGGAATCGCTCTTCCTGACCCGCTTCGCTTCGAAAGTTTATTTGATCCACCGCCGCGACAAATTGCGCGCTTCGAAGATCATGGCCGATCGCGTGCTGGCGAACAAAAAGATCGAGCCGATCTGGAACACCGTTGTGACCGAATACATTCCGGACGAAAAAGGCGAAATGCGCGCGGTTCGTTTGCGCAACGTGCAGGCTAACGAAGAGCGCGAGCTGCCGGTCGCGTGCGTATTTGTTGCGATCGGGCACGATCCAAATACGAAAGCTTATCAGGGAAAACTGGAGACTGATCCCGACGGTTACCTGATCGCGAGACACATGGCCGAAAGCAAGCATCCCGGCGTCTTCATTGCCGGGGACGTGGCCGACCGCCTTTACAAACAAGCGGTGACCGCGGCCGGGTCCGGCTGCGCCGCGGCGATGGAAGCGGAGCGGTACTTGAGTCATCTCGAAAAATAAGTCGTCAGCTCCGCAACTAGACAGGATTTACAAGATTAACAGGATGGTTGCGATGCATCGTGGCTTTACTCCCAAACAATCCCTTCAATCCTGTCTTAACTGATCGTGAAGATTTGTGATTTGACGCAGTTTTACTCGCCGGTGAGCGGCGGGGTGAAACGCTACCTCCATGAAAAGATCGATTACGTTCAGAACTCGACGGCCAGTGACAAACATGTGCTGATTGTCCCTGGCCCGAAAAGCGATGTGCAAGTAAATGCGCGGTCGCGCATTTACACGATCCGGTCGCCGCTGGTCTCACGCGCGGCGAAATATCGAGCGTTGCTGAATTTGCGAGCGGTCGAAGAAATTTTGAAGCGCGAAAGACCGGACGTGATCGAGTCAGGCGATCCTTATCAACTGGGCTGGAAGGCAGTTCGAACCGGGCGCGCATTAAAGATTCCGGTAATCGGCTTTTATCATTCGCATTTTCCCGAGGCCTATCTGCGGAGCAGCGCAAAACTGTTCGGCAAGACCGCGACCCGCCGGGTGATGAAACTTTCCCGCGCTTACGTGCGCAAACTTTACAACCAACATGCAGCGACGCTGGTCGCGTCCAAACGGCTTGCTGAGGTCCTCCGCGATTGGGATGTGCGGAACGTTCGCGTTCTAAGTCTTGGCGTTGATACCGACATCTTCCGCCCGGACAAATCCGACGGCGAAGTAACGCGAGCGTCATTGAAACTTGAGCCGAGTCAAAAACTCCTGCTCTACGTTGGCCGCCTTGCGAAGGAAAAAAACACGGCGAAATTATTTCGCGCGTTCGAGATTTTGCAGCGGCGACGACCGAACGAGTTTCGTTTGCTCGTGATCGGCGATGGCTCGCAACGAAATCAGCTCCGCAAACTGCAAGCACGACGCAAAAACGTTTCCTGGATTCAATATTGTGCTGAGCCGCGTGAGCTCGCGCGCTATTATCGGGCTGCCGATCTTTTTGTTCACCCGGGCGTCCAGGAAACATTCGGTCTCGTCGCATTGGAAAGCCAGGCCTGCGGCACGCCGGTGGTCGGCATTCGTGGCAGCGCCATGGACGATCTCATTTTTCACGACCAAAAAGATTGGGCGCATGAAAACACCGCCGAAGCGCTGGCGGAAGCGATCGAGCAAATGAGCGAGAAGGAGTTGTCGCGCCTGGGAAACGAAGCGGCTGAGCGTGCGGCGCAATCTCACGCCTGGGCCAGGATTTTTGAGCGGCTTTTTTGCATTTACCGCGAGCTCTGTGCAAACTACAAAGGAAACGCCGCCCCGTGAGCCAAGAGAACCCATATACTATTCGCAGTTATCGGAAAACGGACCGCGATGCCGTGCGCCGGCTCTGTTGCCAGACCGGTTTTCTCGGCACGCCGATCGATCCCGTTTACGAAGATCGGCAATTGTTCGCGGACTTTCTCACGACTTATTACACCGATTGGGAACCGGAATCGTCCTTCGTCGTTGAGATCGAAGGGGAAATCCGCGGTTATCTGCTCGGATCCCGCAAGCCACTCAAGAATCAGCTTTATTCATTCTGGCAAAATGTTTCGCTCTTCGTCAAAGCGCTCACTCGCTACTTCCGTTATAACGCCAGTTCGCGTCGTTTTGTCCGCTGGGTCCTGGTTCACGGCCCGCGCGAAGTGCCGGCGGCGCCACGGCGGGTTCCGCATTTTCATATTAATCTTCTTCCCGACGCTCGAAAAATGTCGACTACCCGCGCGTTGATGAGTGCGTATCTGAGTTATCTCTATCGCTGCGGCGAAAAGCGCGTTTACGGCCAGATCGTAACTTTTGAGAGCAGACGCGGTGAACTAATGTTCGAGCGTTACGGCTTCAAAGTCTTGAACCGCGCCGAGATCACCAAATACAAAGCGTTTTATCCGCAATCGGTTTACCTCAGCACCGTGATCAAGAATCTGGAAACGGCTGAGCCACTGACAGTGACTTCGCGCTCGCGGTGACCGAAGGCGCAACCGGTTTGCGACCGCGTCCGTCTGCAAGACAAACGATTCTCGTCGTTGCCGGTCTGATTCTGATCACCGCGGCGGTGAGAATTCCGCTGCTCAACGTTCCGCTCGAGCGAGACGAAGGCGAATACGCCTACATCGCATGGCGACTCGGCCACAATGAGCTGCCATATCGCGATTGGGTCGATCAAAAACCGCCGGCGATCTTCTGGGTTTATCGCGCGGCGCTGGCTTTGCCGCTCGAACCGATCCGGGCCGTGCATTTCGCGGCGCTGCTATTTGCGGCGGCTTCGAGTTGCGCGCTGTTTTTTCTCGCGCTGCGATTCCTTAGCCGATTCTGGGCGTTTATGGCGGCCACGCTGTTCACGCTGCTTTCAGCGGACCCATTCGTGCAGGGGACCGCGGCCAACACCGAGGTTTTCATGTTGCTCCCGCTGATTTTGTCTCAAATCGCGTTTGTCAAAGCAGCCGGCAATCCCCGCAACATTTTGCCCATGCTCGCCTGCGGCGCGCTCATGGGAATCGCGATTGCGTTCAAGCAAGTCGCGGCGGTGAATTGGTTTCTGTTGATCGCGCTGTATCCAATTTTCGCGGCACCGGAAAAACGATGGCGTGCAGCAATCGCATTCGCCATTTGGTCGCTTGGTGGACTACTCGCGATCGCTGGAATCGTTGGACTCTACTTCTGGACACGTCATGGACTGAGCGAGCTGATCGACAACGTGTTCACACACAACCTGGAATACATCGGCGCGATGACCTGGTCCGATCGGCTCCAGTTTTGCTCGGAAACCATTGCCAGGCTTGCGCGAACAGAAACGCTGGTGTGGATTTTCTCAGCGATGGGCTTGATCACGTTGGTCATCACCCGAAAGGAAAAATGGTTCGTATTTCTCGCCGGCTGGCTGATTACGAGCATGATCGGCGTGAGCGCAAGCGGGTACTTCTTTCCGCATTATTTCCAGCAATTGCTGCCGCCGCTTGCGTTGATCGCCGCTTTCGGCGCGCAATGGCTGAGCGAACTGCGGCCATGGAGGAGTTCGTGGATTCCGTCAGCGCTGTTCGGTCTGTTGCTTGTTGTTCTTCCGCTGAAAACGCTTTGGCCGTTTTGGTTCAGCTACACGCCCGCGGACGCGGTTAGAACGATTTATCCGGGAAATTTCTTCGCCGAAATGCCGGAGTTCGCGGCACGGATCGCACAAGTCACATCATCCGAGCAGCGCGTGTTTGTTTTTGGGGCAGAGCCGGAATTGCTCTTCTACGCGCAGCGCGTTTCGGCCACGCGTTACATTTTTCTCTTTCCGCTTTATGGGCCCTACCGGAACGCGCGCCAAAAACAAATCGCTGCGGCCGACGAAATCCAACGCGTTGCGCCAACAGCGGCAGCTTATGTCCCGAACGATCTCTTTTTCAATTCGGGTAACGATCAGTACTTTACCGATTGGAGCTTGTCCTACTTGCAGGAAAACTTTTATCCGGACACATGGCTGATCAAACAATCGCCAACCACCGCGCAGATCGTGCGAGCCGAACCGAATTCGCCAGAGCCGGAGCGATTTCTGGGCGCGATCCTGGTGAAAAAGGCGAGCGCTCCTTAGCCTAAAGCGC
>JBEEHZ010000058.1:0-4347 GCA_041167705.1 Verrucomicrobiota bacterium
TCAACTGGCTCTTTGTGCGCCACCACGGCGGAAAATTAGTGCTGCGCATTGAAGACACGGACACTAAGCGCAACACCGAAGAAGCCGCGGCCGCAATTTACCAAGGTCTCGAGTGGCTGGGCCTGAATTGGGACGAAGGTCCGCACGTCGGCGGAGATTTGGGTCCTTACTTCCAGAGTCAGCGCACTGAAATTTACGAACGCTACCTGAAAAAACTCCAGGACGCCGGGCACATTTTTGAAGATCAGGGCGCACTGCGGTTTCGTTCGCCGCGTGAGCACGTGATCGTGAACGATCTCGTCTGCGGCAAAATCGATTTCGATCTCACCAACCCAGGCACGCATCCGGACATGACGATTCGCCGGCCGGATGGCTCATGGATTTTTCATTTCGTGAACGTGATCGACGACATCGAGATGAAAATCTCGCACGTGATTCGCGGCGAAGATCATCTCTCCAACACGCCCAAGCATATCGAGCTTTATAAAGCTCTCGGGGCAACACCGCCGGTGTTCGCGCACATTCCGCTCATTTTAAATCGCGACGGCTCGAAGATGAGCAAGCGCGATGAAGGCGCTGCGGTGGCGAATTACATCGATCAAGGTTACGCCCCCGAAGCCGTCCGCAATTATCTTTGCCTGCTCGGCTGGTCGCCAAAGGACAACCGGGAAAAGATCGACATCGACGAAGTTGTTAAACTTTTCGAGCTCGAAAAAATCAATCGCCGAAACGCGGCGTTCGATCTCGACAAATGTTTTTGGCTCAACGGCCAGTACATCGCACAGATGTCGCTCGACCGGTTCCTCGAGTTGGCGCGCCCATTTTTGGAAAAAGCGAAGATCGACGTCTCAAACGAGGAATATCTGAGAAGTGTCCTCGCGATTGTGAAAGAGAAGATCAAGCTCTTCAAAGATGTTCCGGAATGGACGTCGTACTTCTTTACCGAGGATTACGAATTCGATTCCGAGGCGGTCAAAAAAGTTTTTGATAAACCGGAAGCGGCTGCGCATTTGAAGGCGTTGGGTGAAGAATTTGCAAAGATCGACAAGTGGGATTTTCAGACGCTGGAGGCCGCGCTCAAGACCCTTGCCCAAAAGCTCGGCTGCAAAACCGGCGATCTGGTTCATCCCGCGCGCGTGGCGGCAAGCGGGCGGAGTGTTGGCCCGAGTTTGTATCACATGCTCGAAGTGATGGGAAAAGAACGCGTGCTCAAGCGCTTCGATCGAATGATGGCTAAATTGGGCGGCAAATGAGTCCGAATTGTTGGAGGGACGCGCGCCGTCGCGTCCAGTTTGTCGGGCAGGACGGAGCCTGCCCATCCACATGAAAAAGAAACCCGCGGTTGCGAAACAAGTTTACACACTGGCGGATTTAAAAGATTGGCACGACGTCGATCCAGCAATTCGCCTCGGAGTTTTTGGCGATCCGGTCGAGCACTCGCTCTCGCCGCAAATGCAGAACGCAGCGCTCAAGCATTCCAAGATCGACATGCAATACGCGCGTTTTCAGATTTCGCCTGACGAACTGCGCGCTGCGATCGAGCTCTTGCGCAAATTAGAATTCGTTGGCGTGAATTTGACCATCCCGCATAAAATTGCGGCGCTCGATCTCCTTGATGTTGCCGAGGAAAACGTGAAGCGCATCGGCGCGGTCAACGTCATCAAAGTCGAAGCTGGCAAGTTGCACGGTTTCAACACCGACGGCCGCGGATTTGGGCGCGCGATCCGCGAAGAGTTCTCGGTCGACCTGCGCGATCTTCGGGTGATGATTCTTGGGGCCGGCGGCGCGGCTCGTGCGATCGCGTTGCAATGCGCGAAGGAAAATTCCGAGCGGCTGGTTATTGCGAATCGCTCTTTCGAAAAAGCGCAGAAGCTTGCCGATGAGCTGCGCGATTTCTTTGCCGGTCCAAAAGTGCTTGGGCCAGTCGCGCGTCTACAGGCGATTGCGTTGGAAGAAACCGCCATCAGATTCCAAATCGCAAATGTCGATCTTGTCGTGAACGCGACACCGGTTGGCTTGAATCGTGGCGATCCGTCTCCGATTCCAGCGCGACTGCTTGCACCGCACGTGATGGTTTACGACACAATTTATTCCGTCGAGCGCACACCGTTTGTTTCGGCCGCGATCGAAGCCGGCGCGCGCGCCTCAAATGGATTGTCGATGTTGCTTCACCAAGGCGCGCTCGCGTTTGAGATTTGGTTTCAACGCGAAGCGCCGATCGAAATAATGCGGAAAGCAATAGGGTAGGGGCGATTGACCTCAATCGTCCGCGGGCGGTTCGGTGAACCGCCCCTACCTGTTTTCTTTCGCCATTTCCTGGCCGCGTCTTGTCGCGGCTTCAATAGCAGCGACCAAACTTTCGCTGGTGCCGAGTTTCTCCATCACAGCGAGACCAGCGGCAGTCGTGCCGCCCGGCGTCACGACCATTTTCACCAGCTCTTCCGGCGACATATTACTTTCGATCATGAGCTGGGCCGCACCGAGAACTGTTTGGGCTGCCAGTTTTAACGCGACGTCGGCCGACAACCCCATTTTTGTTCCGCCGGCCGCAAGCGCTTCGATTACAGTGTAAACGAAAGCCGGTCCGCTCCCACTCAGCGCCGTGATGGCATCGATCTGCTCTTCTTCGACTTCAACGACCACGCCGATTGCGCCAAAAATCTTTTTCGCAAGATCGATATCTTCAGTCGTGCTGCGACTGCCGCGGGCGATTCCGGTCGCCGCCCGACAAATTGCCGACGGCGTATTGGTCAGCGCGCGCATGAATCGCGCATTCGCATTTTTTTCCATGCTGGAAATTCGGACGCCTCCCGCGAGTGAGATGACGAGTTTATTTCCGAGATGAACATTTAGTTCATTGAGAACTGGCAGCACGACCGCTGGTTTTACCCCAACGAAAATGATTTCCGATTTCTCCGCGACCTCCGCGTTCTCTGCGGTTAAATGAACGCCGGCATCGCGCTGCAACGCAGCCCGCGTTTGTTCATTCGGCTCGCTCGCGATGATCTCGGCAGGCGGACAAAACTTAGCGCGCATCAAACCGCGAATGACCGAACCAGCCAGTTTGCCCGCGCCGATAAAGCCGAGCCGGTAGCTACTCATACGCTGTCATCCTGAACGAAGTGAAGGATCTCACACAAGGTGATTGATCACGCAAAATATATTGTGTGACGTCCGCTTCGACTGTGAGATCCCTCCTGCCTTCGCTACAGCTTCGGCATGGCAGGCGCTCCGCTCGGGATGACAACGCGTGGATTTGAGAAGCCATCGTTTAGCGTGATAGTAATTCATGGTAGCGGCAGGTGTAAATTTGCAACGTGACGTTGCATCCAGTTCAAATCGCAGTGGAACTTTGAGTCGGGGCGGCGCCGACCTCGCGAAGGAGCTACGCGAGCTGGCGACTGAACGCAAGGCCGTCATTCTCGCACACAACTACCAGGTGCCGGAGTTGCAGGAAGTCGCCGATTTCGTCGGCGATTCATTGGGCCTGAGTTATCAAGCCGCGAAAACCGATGCCGACGTGATTCTTTTTTGCGGCGTTCATTTCATGGCCGAGACCGCGAAGATCATTAACCCGAGCAAGCGCGTCATTTTGCCCGACCTGGAAGCCGGTTGTTCGCTTTCGGAATCGTGTCCGCCCGAAAAGCTGGCTGAGTTTCTGAAAAAGCATGCGGACAAAGATTACTACGTCATCGCTTACATCAATTGCAGTGCCGGCGTGAAAGCGCAGTCCGATGTCATTTGCACCAGCGGCAACGCGGATAAGATCGTGCGCGCGGCGCCACAAGATCGGAATATTCTTTTTGTGCCGGACCAAAATCTCGGCGCGTGGGTGATGGAGCGGACTGGGCGGAAAATGGATTTGTGGCAAGGGACCTGTTATGTGCACGTTGAATTCACCGCCCGTAGCATCAATCGGATTCGGGATGAATTTCCAAACGCACCGGTCGTCGCGCATCCGGAATGCACTTACGCGGTCCGAATGCTGGCGGACGAAGTTTGTTCGACCGAGAAGATGATCGCGTTCTGCAAAAATTCTCCCGCGCGCGAGATCATCATCGTGACCGAGGCGGGCATGCTGCATCGATTGAAGAAAGAAATTCCCGACAAGACATTCATTCCGGGGCCGACCGACAATTGTTTTTGCGGAGAATGCCGGTTCATGAAAATGAACACGCTCGAGAAGGCGTATAACGCGCTCCTCAGCATGGAACCGGAAATCAGTTTGCCGGAATCGATCCGCAAACGCGCGGAGCTGCCGATTTTGCGCATGCTCGAGCTCAGCCGCTGACGCGGCAGTGACGAGCGACAGGTGACGAGTGACGAGAAAGAACAGGATTAATCTTG